>JBQCEF010000417.1:0-4424 GCA_051960495.1 Nocardioides sp.
GTACACCGAGGAGGTCGGCGTCTCGCCCGAGGCCGGCGGCGGGGCGGACCTCTACCGGGCCCGCGTCGCGCAGCTCAACTCCAAGGGGTGGTCTTTCGCCCGGATCGAGGACGGGCGCGTGGTGTTCAAGGCCGAGGTCGCCGCGGCGTCGCCGTACGCCGCCCAGGTGCAGGGTGTCTACGTCGACCCGGCCCGGCGGGGCGAGGGGCTCGCCGCCGCGGGGATGGCGGCGGTCGTCCGGATGACGCTCGGCGACATCGCGCCCGTGGTGTCGCTCTACGTCAACGACCACAACATCGCGGCACGGCGTGCCTACGAGCGCGTCGGTTTCGAGCAGACCGCGCTGTTCACCACCGTGATGTTCTGACGCACCAGCCCCTTCAGTCCGGCAGCCGTGGTGCCGATGATCTGGACGACACCTTGCCGTCGCGGGTGTGCCCGATCCCCCGAGAGAAACGCTCGCACCCGTGCCTCGTCGCCTTCGCTCCGCCGTCCTCGTCGCTGCGCTGACGCTCACCGCGTCGGCTCCCGCCCTGCCGCTCATCTCGGCACCGGCCTCGGCGGCCGTGGAGGTCGCCGGCTCGCTGGCCGTGAGCCCGACCCGCTACGTCGCCGGCCAGGGGGTCCGGTTCCAGGGCAACCTCGGGTCGAAGGGCACCCACCGCGTGCACCTGCAGTCCAACGGCAACCGGCCCGGCGACGTCTGGCGGGACGTGCCGGACTCGGACTTCCGGACCGACGACCGCGGCGACTTCGACTTCGAGTTCCGCGCTCCGGCGATGTTCAACCTCAGCTACCGAGTCGTCGGCGACGGCCTGGCGACCAAGCCCTACCGGTTCACCGCCAGCCCCCAGGACCTGACGCTGGCGCCGCTGCTCGGAGACCCCGACTACCCGTTCCACCCGGTCGTCCCGGGGAGCAGCTTCACCGTCGTGGCCGACACCACGCCGCAGACCCGGTCGAGCTTCGGCACCCCGCCGCCGATCCCGGGACGGACCGTGTCCCTGCAGCAGCGGGTCGACGCCACCGAGTGGCGCACCATCGCCACCCAGCCCACCGACAGCGAGGGGCACGCCACCTTCACGGTGACGGCGCCGACCTCCGGGGAGCTGGTGCTCCGAGCACGCCAGGAGCGGTGGACGGCCGGCGTCAGCGACATCGGCTGGTACGCGTCGTTCCCCGCCTACTTCGTCGTACCCGGGGTCGAGGACCTCCTCGACTCGGTCAACCGGGGACTGAGCGGCAACCTCGGGCCGGAGTCGGCCTTCCGTCCCACTGCGTCGCAGCACTACCGCTGGGGACCGGCACGCTACGACTACGCCTGGGAGGCCGGGCAGGACCTGGACTCGGCGGCGTCGAAGGGCAACGACGCCGACGGACACTGGGTCGCCAGCTCCGACGGCACCGGCCGGGTCATCCCGTTCAACGGCGGCCTGGTCCTGCAGAGCAAGCTCAAGAAGGTCGGCCCCGGCGACCGGGGCACCACCACCGCCACCCTGCTCGGCAGCGCCCAGAAGCGCGGCCGCTGGGAGTTCCGCATCCAGGGCCGCCGCTGGGAGACCGGCGCCCGTCCCTACCGGTTCCTGCTCGAGCTCGTGCCGGCCGGCGCCCCGGTCACCGAGTGCTCCGCGCAGAGCGTCGTCCTCGCCGACTTCACGATGGGCTCGCCCGGGATGCGGTTCGGCGTCCGGTCCCGCTCCGCCGGGCGCGTCTGGCAGCGCACGCTGTCGAAGGTGCAGCTCGCCGAGCAGCCCTTCAACGTCGCCGTGGAGATCGGCAAGGACCACCTCACCTGGTTCCGCGACGGCAAGCCCATCGGCACCGAGAAGAGCCGCGCCGCGCAGCCCGGGGTCAAGCTGGTGCCGCGACTGGGCCTCTACGGAGGCGACGAGGAGATGAACGGTGTCCAGGTGAACTCCGACTGGCAGCGGTCGTGGACCCTGCGGTCGGGCAAGCAGGTCACCAGCGGTCACGCCCTGAAGCGCAGCAAGTACTCCGGCTGCTCCTGAGGAGCTGCGGCGGGAATCGATGTGCGCCGCCCGAAGGCCGCCGGATAACCTTCCCGCATGAGTCACGCCGCGATCCTCCGGATGTCGAGCCTGTTCCTGCGCACCCTGCGAGAGGACCCTGCCGACGCCGAGGTCCCGAGCCACCGCCTGCTCGTGCGCGCCGGCTACATCCGCCGCGCCGCGCCCGGCATCTACTCCTGGCTGCCGCTCGGGCTGCGCGTGCTGCGCAACATCGAGTCGATCGTGCGCGAGGAGATGGACGCGATCGGCGCCCAGGAGCTCCAGTTCCCCGCGCTGCTGCCCCGCGAGCCCTACGACGCCAGCGGACGCTGGACGGAGTACGGCGACGGCATCTTCCGGCTCAAGGACCGCAAGGGCGGCGACTACCTGCTCGGACCCACCCACGAGGAGCTGTTCACGCTCGTGGTGAAGGACCTCTACTCCTCCTACAAGGACCTGCCGGTCTGGCTCTACCAGATCCAGACGAAGTACCGCGACGAGGCGCGGCCCCGTGCCGGCCTGCTGCGCGGCCGCGAGTTCATCATGAAGGACTCCTACTCCTTCGACGTCTCCGACGAGGGGCTCGACCGCTCCTACGCGGCCCACCGGGCGGCGTACATCAAGACGTTCGACCGGCTCGGCTTCGAGTACGTCGTGGTCAAGGCGACCGCCGGCGCGATGGGCGGGTCGAAGTCCGAGGAGTTCCTCGCGCGTGCCGAGAACGGCGAGGACACCTACGTGCGCTGCTCGACCTGCGACTACGCGGCGAACGTCGAGGCCGTCGAGGTCGCGGCCCCCGCGCCCCTGGCGTACGACGACGCGCCCGAGGCGCACGCCGAGCAGACCCCCGACACGCCCACCATCGAGTCGCTGGTCGACCACCTCAACGACAAGTTCCCCCGCGACGACCGGCCCTGGCACGCGGGCGACACCCTCAAGAACGTGCTCGTGGTGTTCAAGCACCCCGACGGGAGCCGCGAGCCGGTCGCCATCGGCCTGCCCGGCGACCGCGAGGTGGACCAGAAGCGGCTCGAGGGCCAGATGGAGCCCACCGAGGTCGAGCCGTTCGGCGAGGCGGAGTTCGCGAAGTACCCCGCGCTGGTCAAGGGCTACATCGGCCCCGGCGTCCTGGGCGAGAAGAACGCCTCGGGCATCAGGTACCTCGTCGACCCCCGGGTCGTCGAGGGCACCCGCTGGGTCACCGGTGCCGACGTGGACGGCTCCCACGTGATCGACCTGGTCGCCGGCCGCGACTTCACCCCGGACGGCACGATCGAGGCAGCGGACGTCCGAGACGGGGACGCCTGCCCTAACTGTGCGGACGGCACGCTGGAGTCCGCGCGCGGGATCGAGATGGGCCACATCTTCCAGCTCGGCCGCAAGTACGCCGACGCGCTCGACCTGCAGGTGCTCGACGAGAACGGCAAGCTGGTCACCGTGACGATGGGCTCCTACGGCATCGGCGTGTCCCGCGCCGTCGCCGCGATCGCCGAGAACACCCACGACGAGCTCGGCCTGGTGTGGCCGCGCGAGGTCGCGCCCGCCGACGTTCACCTCGTGGCCACCGGCAAGGACGAAGCGGTCTTCGAAGCGGCCGAGAAGCTCGCCGAGGAGCTGCGCGCCCAGGGCGTGACGGTTCTCTACGACGACCGCCCCAAGGTCTCGCCCGGCGTGAAGTTCAAGGACGCCGAGCTGATCGGCGTCCCCACCATCGCCGTGGTCGGCAAGGGGCTGGCCGACGGTGTGGTCGAGGTCAAGGACCGCGCCTCGGGCGAGCGCACGAACGTGGCCGTCGGCGACGTCGCCGCCCACCTGGTCGGCGTGGTGCGAGGCTGATCCGGTGACGACCTACGGGGGAGCGGCGCCGATCGAGGCGGTGATCTTCGACTGGGGCGGCACGTTGACGCCCTGGAAGACGATCGACCCCGCCGAGGAGTGGGCCACGCTGGCTCGTGCCGCGGTCGTCGACGGGCACGAGGAGGTCACGACCGCGCTGCTCGCCGCCGCCGACCAGGTGTGGAGCCGGTCGCGCGACGAGCACCTGTCCGCCACGCTCGAGGAGATCTGCACGCTGGCGGGGCTGCCGTTCGACGAGGAGCACTTCGCGGACTACAAGGCCTTCTGGGAGCACGCGACCCTGGCCGACCCCGACGTGCTGCCGCTGTTCAGCCGGCTCAAGGTCGACGGCCTCAAGGTCGGCGTGCTCTCCAACACCGTGTGGCCGCGCGCCTGGCACGAGGAGTACTTCGCCCGCGACGGCGTCCTCGACCTGATCGACGGCGCCGTCTACACCAGCGAGATCCCGTGGACGAAGCCCGCGCCCGAGGCGTTCCGCGCCGCCGTGGACGCCGTCGGGGTCGAGGCTCCCGAGCGGTGCGTGTTCGTGGGTGACCGGCTCTTCGACGACATCTGGGG
>JBQCEF010000418.1:0-7594 GCA_051960495.1 Nocardioides sp.
TCGTGGTCGTCGAAGATCCTCGCGCTCGCCCTGGCGGAGGGCATCGAGGCGTGGCCGGACCTCGTCGCCTTCCTCGGCGACCAGGTCTACGCCGACGAGACCTCGAGCGAGATGCAGGAGTTCATCGCGTCGCGGCGCGACATCGACGAGCCGCCGGGCGACGAGCTCAAGGACTACGAGGAGTACGCGCACCTCTACCAGCTCGCGTGGAGCGACCCGGTCAACCGCTGGCTGCTCTCCACCCTGCCGAGCGCGATGATCTTCGACGACCACGACATCCGCGACGACTGGAACACCTCCATCGCGTGGAAGCACAAGATGGACGCGACGCAGTGGTGGCACGAGCGGCTCGTCGCGGGGCTGGCGTCGTACTGGGTCTACCAGCACCTCGGCAACCTCTCCCACGACGAGCGCGCGCAGGACCCGCTGTGGCGCCGGGTGCGGGAGTACGACGGGCCCGGTGAGCTCGACCTGACCCGCGAGCTCGAGGCGCTCGTCGAACGGGCCGACGCCGACCCCGAGAGCTACCAGTGGAGCTACACCCGCGACCTGGCGGACACCCGGCTGATCGTCCTCGACTCGCGGGCCGCCCGGGTGCTCGAGCCCGAACGACGCGGCATGCTCGACCCCGCGGAGCTCGCCTGGCTCGACGAGCACATGGTCGGCGGCTTCCGGCACCTGTTCGTGGGCACGTCGCTGCCGTTCCTGCTGCCGGCCGGCCTGCAGAGCGTCGAGGCGTGGAACGAGGCCGTGGCCGGCGGCGCGTGGGGACGGCGCGCGGCGCGCATCGCGGAGTGGATCCGTCAGGCGATCGACCTCGAGCACTGGGGCGCGTTCCAGCGGACCTTCCACCAGGTCGCGACGATGGCGGTCGAGGTCGCCGACGGCAAGCGGGGGCCGGCGCCGGCCACGGTGACGTTCCTGTCCGGCGACGTGCACCACTCCTACATCTCGGAGGTACGACGCCGCCGCGGCTCGAGGATCGTGCAGGCGGTGTGCTCGCCGATCCGCAACCCGCTGCCGCGGGTGCTGCGCTTCGCGACCGCGATCTTCTCCTACCCGGTCGCGGGGTTCCTGGGGAAGCTGACCGCGCGCTCGGCCAAGGTGCCGAACGCGCCGTTCCGGTGGAAGAAGCTCGACGGTCCGTGGTTCGACAACGCGATCGCCACGCTCGAGGACCGGCCGGAGGGCCTGGTGGTGCGGTGGGAGACCGGCGAGGTGCACGACGACCTCGACCGTCCCGAGCTGGTGCCCGTCGCCGAGGTCACCCTTCGCCCGCGGCGGGTCAGGGGGCCGCGTCGAGAAGCGCGTTCTCGATGACCTCCATCAGCGCCGGGTGGATCCAGTACTGCTCGCGAGCGACCTGGTGGGCGGTCTGGCCGAACGTCATCGCCTGCACCAGCGGCTGGAGCAGGTTCGCGGCCTGGGCGCCGAGCACGTGGGCGCCGATGACGAGCCCCGTCGACGGGTCGACGAGCACCTTCGCGAACCCGGTCGTGTCCTCCATCGCCCAGCCGTAGGCCGTGTCCGCGTAGTCGCGCCGGCCGACGACGAACGGCCGCCCGGTGGCCAGTGCCTGCTCCTCGGTGAGCCCGACGCTGGCCACCTGCGGGTTGCTGAACACCGCGCTGGGCACGTTGCGGTGGTCGGCCTCCACCAGATCCTCGGGGTGCAGCAGGTTGTGCCGCACCGTGCGGGCCTCGCGGTTCGACACGTGCTTGAGCTGGTAGCGGTTGCTGACATCGCCGAGCGCCCAGATGCCCGGCACGGTCGTGCGCTGGTGACGGTCCACCACGACGAGCCCGTGGTCGTCCACCTCCACGCCCGCCCGCTCGAGGTCGAGCTCGTCGGAGTTGGCGCGGCGGCCGGTCGCGACCAGCAACAGGTCCGCATCCACATGCGAGCCGTCGTCGAGCTGGGCGCGGACGCCGTCGTCGTACGGCTCGACGCCGACCACCTGGGTGTCGAGGCGGACGTCCCAGCGGCGCTGCGCCAGCTCGGTGAACTTGCGCGAGACCTCCGTGTCCTCCTCACGCAGCAGCCGGCCGGACCGGTTGACCAGGGTCACCGTGGTGCCGAACGCCGAGAAGACGTGGGCGAGCTCGGCGGCGACGAAGCCTCCGCCGAGGACCAGCAGCCGGTCGGGCAGGTCGTCGATGCGCATCACGGTGTCGCTGGTGACGTAGCGGACGCTGTCGAGCCCCGGCACGTCCGGCAGCACCGGGCGCGACCCCGTGGCGATCACCACCTGGTCGGCGGTGATCGTCTCGCCGGTGCCCGTGTCGAGGGTGAGCGCGTCGACGAAGCGGGCGTGGCCCTCATAGAGCCGGACGTTGGGCCGGCCCGTGGCGCGCCACTCGCGACCGGACTCCGAGATCGGGTCGATCCGGCCGAAGATGCGGTCGCGCACCTCGGGCCACCGGGCCCGGACGAAACGGGTGTCGATCCCGAGCCGGTCGCCGTGGGCGGCCTCGTGGGCCAGGTCGGCCGGGTAGACGAACATCTTGGTCGGGATGCACCCGACGTTGAGGCAGGTCCCCCCGAACGTGCCCTTCTCGAGGATCGCCACCTGCCAGTCCTCGAACGCGACGTCCACGACGCTGTTGCCCGAGCCGGTGCCGATCACCGCGAGGTCCACGTGGCGCTCACTCATCCGGCCATCCTGCCCGAGCCGGGTGTGAGGGAAAGCATGCGGTGAAGAGGGATCAGACTGGACACCCTCGCTGTTGGGACTGATGAAGGGCAAGATCGAGGACTAACGCAGTGAGAACCAGCGCAGCGGAAGGGTGTGCCATGACGAACGCACAGGAGCCCGCCACCAGCCCGACCGGCACCGGGCGGCACCGGGTCGTCGTGATCGGGTCCGGCTTCGGGGGCCTGTTCGGCACCAAGGCGCTCAAGCGCGCCAACGTCGACGTCACGATGGTGGCGAAGACGACGCACCACCTCTTCCAGCCGCTGCTCTACCAGGTGGCGACCGGGATCCTCTCGGAGGGCGAGATCGCCCCGCCGACCCGTGAGGTGCTCGCGTCCCAGGACAACGCCCGCGTGATCCTCGGTGAGGTCGTCGACATCGACCTGGAGAACCGGCTCGTCACCTCGCGCGTGCTGAACCGGACCACGGTGACGCCGTATGACTCCCTGCTCGTCGCCGCCGGCGCGGGCCAGTCCTACTTCGGCAACGACCAGTTCGCCGAGTTCGCCCCCGGCATGAAGAGCATCGACGACGCGCTCGAGCTGCGCGGCCGGATCTTCGGCGCGTTCGAGCTCGCGGAGCTGTCGGACGACGAGGAGGAGATCCAGCGCCTGCTGACGTTCGTCGTGGTCGGCGCCGGGCCCACCGGCGTGGAGATGGCCGGGCAGATCGCCGAGCTCGCGCACCGGACCCTGAAGAAGGACTTCCGCAAGATCAACACCCGCGAGGCCCGGGTCATCCTGCTCGACGCGGCCCCGCAGGTGCTGCCGCCCTTCGGCGCCAAGCTGGGCGAGAAGACCAAGACCGACCTCGAGAAGCTCGGGGTCGAGGTGCAGCTGGGCGCGATGGTCGTCGACGTCGACGAGCGGGGTCTGGAGCTGCAGGACAAGGACGGCACCGTACGTCGTATCGACGCGGTCACGAAGGTGTGGGCGGCCGGCGTGCAGGCCAGCCCGATCGGGAAGATCCTGGCCGACCAGACCGGTGCGCCGCTCGACCGCGCAGGCCGCATTGGCGTCAACCCCGACCTCACCCTGCCGGGGCACCCCGAGGTGTTCGTCGTCGGCGACATGATCTCGCTGGACAACCTCCCCGGCGTCGCCCAGGTGGCGATCCAGGGCGCGAAGTACGCCGCCAAGGAGATCCGCAACCGGGTCGAGGGCAAGGCGCCGCAGGGGCCGTTCAAGTACTTCGACAAGGGCAGCATGGCCACGATCTCGCGGTTCCGCGCCGTGGCGATGATCGGCAAGCTCCGGCTGACCGGCTTCATCGCCTGGCTCATGTGGCTCGGCGTGCACCTGGTGTACATCACCGGGTTCAAGAACCGCGTCACCGCGCTGCTGCACTGGTTCGTCAGCTTCATCGGCCGGGGTCGCTCCGAGCGCACCTCGACCGAGCAGCAGATCTTCGCGCGGGCCGCGCTGAACCGGCTCTCAGGAGGTGCCTCGGACCTGGTCAGCGCGCCGGGTGCCTACGAGGCGGCGCAGGACCTGGTGGCGACGACGCGACGCGCCGAGCTGGAGGCCAAGGCCGCCGAGGAGGCGCGGCTCACCGACACCGGGCAGCGCGGCGTCAAGCAGGAGGCCTCAGCCTGAGCTGACTGGCCTGCCTGGCCGGACCTGATCCGCAGGGGCGTGGCCTGCCCGCCGGATCGGGACCTGTGTCCCTGGCGCGCGGGGTTGCAAAACGGTTCAGTGTGGACATGACCGAGAACCGCGAGATCTACGGGGACTACAGCGTCGACGACGAGGACCAGCTCCAGCCGGCCGACTCCCTCCTTGACCGCGGTGTCAGCGACGCCCTGGACGAGGGGTACTCGCCTCCGGAGCGCTGGTCGGGCGCCGAGCGCTACGGCAACACGCCCTGGGAGGAAGAGCACGGCGAGTCGCTCGAGCAGCGCATCGCCCAGGAGGAGCCCGAGCTCGACCCCTACCTGCAGGCCGAGCTCGAGGAGGAGCACGTCGGCGGTGAGGTCGGATCCCGCCGCGCGGGACGGCTCGTGGCCGACGACGACGCGATGCACGACGACGTGCCGCAGGACCTGATGTCGTACGACGTGGGCATCGACGGAGCCGGCGCCAGCGCCGAGGAGGCTGCCGTCTACATCATCGACGAGGAGATCCCGCTCGACGACGAGCTGCCCCTGGAGGGCGCAGGCGACTGACCCGCCTGTCCCGCTCCTACTCGAACCGCGCCGGTCGCTCGGAGGCGGCGTCGTCACCGGCGCTCAGCTCGCGGGCCCAGCGCGGCAGGATGAACAGCCCCTCGGCCTCCACGGTGGGCCGGCCCTCGTGGTCCTTCAGATGTCCCTTCACGGTGGTCTTGTAGCCCTCGACCCGGTCGACCCAGGCCTCGCCGCTCAGCTCGCCGAGTGGGGTCGGTCGCCGGTAGTGCAGGGTCAGCCGCCCGGTCATGCCGGGAGCACCGCCGGCTGCCGCGGCCTCCCCGCAGAGCTGGTCGAGCAGCAGCGCGCTGACGCCGCCGTGCACCAGCCCCGGCGGACCCTCGTACTGCGGGCCGAGGACGAAGCTCGACCACGCCCGGCCCTCCGGCGACCGCTCGACGCGCAGCGGCGGGGCGACAGGGTTGCGCAGGCCCACCACGGCGTTCCCGTGCGCCCGCATCTCGCCGTCGGCCCCCACCACGACCCCGAGCGAGCCGGTGCCCGCCTGCTTGCGCAGCCGCCCCACCAGCTGCTCGATCTCCGAGGTGACGTCGCGCGCGGTGGCGTGGTCGACCTCGGTCATCAGCTGCGCCGCGACCAGCTCGCGGGTGGCTGCGGCCAGCGCGCCGAACACCTCGTCGTGCCGCGCCTGCTCGTCCGCCGTCATCGGCGAGCGCCGGTAGGAGTCCGCATCCATCCCGCGAGGCTACTGGGTCGGCACCGGCGCCTCGGTCGGCGCTGTCTCGGTCGGCAGTGGCTCCTCGGCCGGCCTGCGGCGCACCCGATCCGTCCTGCTGCGCGTCACCTGCCCCAGACCACGAAGTCGTCGAGGAACCCGGTCCCGCGCTTCATCACCAGCCGGACCGTGTGCGGGCCGCCGCCGAGACCCCTGAACGTGGTGCCTGATTCGAAGCGCGGCCGCTTCGAGGAGCCGTGGAAGCGCAGCACCCCCGCCTTCTCGTGGTCGATGATCACCTTGGCGACGCCGCCCGAACGCGCCGTGCCGAAGAGCACCCGCAGCCTCGGCCCGCTGAAGCCGAGCGCCATGACGTCCTTGCCCTGACCCGTGCCCCGGTTGTCGCAGTACCTGTCGCCACGGGCCTGCCGCGAGGCGGCCCCGGTGCGCCAGCTCCCGCGCCGGTCGACGTGCCGGCCCCCGCAGGCGATCTTGCGCGCGACCTTCACGCGCACCGTGTCGGTGTCGACGTTGCCGGACGGGTCGGTCACGGTCAGCCTCACGTGGTAGATGCCCGGCCGGCCGAAGGCCTTGTCGACCTGGGAGGTGTAGGCGTCCTCGTCGTTGCCGCCGTTGTCGAAGTCCCAGATGTAGGTCAGCAGGTCGGGGTCCTCGGCGTCGGTCGAGCGCGACCCGTCGAAGTGGATCGTGTCGCTGACCAGGACGCGGTGCGGGGTGGCGAGCGCACGCGCAGTGGGCGAGCTGTCGCCGGAGTCGGCAGGCGTGCCGCCCGAACCGCCGCCGCCGGACCCACCCGGCCCGCCGCCGGAGCCGCCGCCGGAGCCACCGCCGCCACCTGTCCCGCCACCGCCGGTGCCACCCCCGCCCCCGGAGCCACCGGCGACGACGACGTCGACGCTCGCGGTGTCGGAAGCGCCCTCCGGGTCGGTCACGGTGACGGTCGCGGTGTAGGTGCCGGGCGCGTCGTACGTCACCGCGGCCACCGAGCCGGCCGCGTCCTTGGCGGTGCCGCCGTCGCCGAAGTCCCAGCTGTAGTCCAGGTCCGAGGCGGCCGTGTCGGGGTCGCTGGACCCGCGGGCGTCCAGGGTGACCTGCTGCCCGGCGCGGGCCGGGTTGGGCGTCGCGGTCGCGTCCGCCGACGGCGCTGTGTTCTCGCCGGGGGCGGAGCCCGAGCCGGCCTCGTCGACGTAGCCGTAGTCGAAGGTTCCGCAGCCCGATCCCAGGTCGAACGTCACGTCGCCGGTGAGGTCGCCGTCGGACCCGGCCGGCCCGACTTCGTCACCGGACATCCGGGTGACGTCGAAGGTGAGGCAGTCGTACTGGAACCGCCAGGGGTTCGCCACGTCGGGGTAGCGCTCGTCGACGTCGGTCTGCGAGGGGTCGGTGTAGTTGTCGGTGTGTCCCTCGCCGGAGTCGGTGAAGCTCGACCCGCCCTCGGCCGCGGTGAAGGCGGCGTCGTCGAGGTTCGGGGTCTCGTTGCCCGGCTCCGGGTGGGCGTCCAGGGGAGACTGGGCCGGCGGGTCGTCCGTGCCGGCGTTGCCGTAGCCGTGGGCCTCGTCGGTGTAGACCAGGGACAGGCCCGGCGCGAACCCGATCGGGTCGCGGTCGTTCTGGCCCATGCCGTCCTTGTCGAAGCCGGACCGGTCCCGCATCTCCAGGTAGTAGGCGTGGTCCTGGGGTGCCTCGCTGGAGGCGTCGACGTAGCGCCAGCCCTTCGTGCACTGGGTGGCGACGGTGAGCCCCTCACGGCAGCCACCGTTGAAGATCCGGGCGTCGTCGGGCCCGCCCGAGGACTCGAAGTCGGTGTCGAGCAGGACGGTCTCGCCGCCGGGTGTCGTCGCGGTCACCTGGAGGTCGTCGATGAACCAGCCGGGCCGCGCCAGGCCGGGGTCGGTCGCGTAGGTGAACCGCAGCACGCCGTTCTCGGCACCGGCGAGGTCGCTGATGTCGAACGAGTCGGCGATGAACGTCGCGTCCGGGTAGCTGCCCAGCAGCCGGTCGGTCTGGGCGCTGCCGTCCTGGTAGGACGCGCTCGACC
>JBQCEF010000419.1:0-8467 GCA_051960495.1 Nocardioides sp.
CCATGCGCGCGGAGGTCGAGGCCGCCAACGCCGCGTTCTACACCGCCTTCGAGACCGCCGACCTCGACGCGATGCTCGACCTGTGGCTCGACGACCCCGAGACGCTGTGCGTGCACCCAGGCGCGCTCCCGGTCCGCGGCACCCCGGCCATCAACCGGTCTTGGGCGCTGATCATGGCGAACACGCCCTACATCCAGTTCTTCCTCACCGACGTCGAGGTCAGCGTGCTCGCGGCCGGGGACCGCCAGGTCGCGTCGGTGACCTGCACCGAGAACGTCCTCACCGCCGACGAGCACACCGGCCAGGACGAGTTCGGGGGCGCGAAGGCGGTGGCCACCAACGTGTTCGTCCGCACACCGGAGGGCTGGCGGTTGTAGATCCACCACGCCTCCCCGGTACTGTCTCAGAGACATGATGAGCACGAATGACCGTCCCGTGGGCGGCCGGACCGGCACCGACCGGCTGGCCGTGCTCGGCATCGAGGCCTTCGGTCACCACGGCGTCCTCGACTTCGAGCGACGGGACGGGCAGCTGTTCAAGGTCGACCTGGCGCTCGGGCTGGACACCCGGCCTGCAGCGCTCAGCGACGACTTGCAGGACACCGTCGACTACGGAAGTCTCGTGGCGTCGGTGAAGACGGCGATCGAGCACGACCCGGTCGACCTGATCGAGGCGCTGGCGGAACGGATCGCCGGCATCTGCCTCGCCGACACCCGTGTCCAGTGGGCGGAAGTGACCGTGCACAAGCCGGATGCGCCCATCGAGGCGACGTTCTCGGACGTCGCCCTGACGATCCATCGGAGCCGACTGTGACTGAGACCCCGAACCCCCACATCGTGGACACCGACACGCTGACGGGCGAGATGCACCCCATCCGCAGGTGCGTGATCGCGATCGGGTCGAACCTGGGAGAGCGCCTGAACAACCTGCAGGGCGCCGTGAACTCGCTGATCGACACCCCCGAGGTGTGGGTCACCGCCGTGTCGCCGGTCTACGAGACCGACCCGCTCGACGCGCCCGAGGGCTCCAAGGACTTCCTCAACGCCGTGGTCCTCGCCGACACCACCCTGTCGGCCCGGACCCTGCTCGAGCGGGCGCTGGCGATCGAGGACGCCTACAACCGCGAGCGCACCGGGGAGTACGGCGCGCCGCGCACCCTCGATGTCGACCTGATCGTCGTCGGGGACCGTCGGGCCTCCGACCCCGACATGGTGCTGCCTCACCCGAAGGCCCACGAGCGCGCCTTCGTGCTCGCCCCGTGGCACGACGTCGAGCCCGACGCCGAGCTGCTCGACCACGGGCCGGTCGCCGAGCTGCTCGCCAAGGCCGGCAGCGAGGGCGTCACCCGGCGCGACGACCTGACGCTGACCCAGTAGTGAGCCGGCTGCCGGACCCGGAGCAGGAGCCGCCCCCGGAGCCGCCGGAGCCCGCGGGCCGGGTCCGGCCGACCGGACCGGGTCCCCTCGTCGCGCTGGGGGTGCTCGGGCTGGTGGCCGGCTGGGCGCTGCGTCCGGTGTCCGTCGAGCTGCGCGGGGCCGCCCCGGTCGTCAGCTGGCTGCCGGTGGCCGCGCTCTTCCTCGTCGCGCTGATCATCGGCGCCGTGGCCCGGTCCACGCAGCGCGCCCTGCACCGCGACAAGGTCCGGATCCCGCCGCACCAGGCCGTCAACCGGCTGGTGCTGGCGAAGGCCTGCGCGCTGGCCGGCGCGGTCGTGGCCGGGGGCTACCTCGGCTACGCCCTGAGCTGGGTGGGCATCGCCGAGGGGGAGCTCGCGCAGCAGCGGCTCGTCCGGTCGGCGCTCGCGGGCATCGCCGGTGTGCTCATCGTCGCAGCATCGCTCGCGCTCGAGCGTGCGTGTCGGGTCGGCCCGGAGGACGACGAGAACCTACCCTGAGACACATGGCCAGTTCTTCCCCCCAGGCACGTCCCAACCGCCGTCGTCAGCGCAGCGTCCGGGTCACCGTCGCCGTCGCCCTGCTGAGCCTCGCCACCGTCGCCGTGCTCCTCGCGCTGCCCACCCAGTCCCCGGTGTGGCTGAGCGTGGCCTCCGTGCTCGCGCTCGCCTGCGGCTGGGCCGCCGCCCGGATCGTCTACACCGAGCTGGCGCAGAGCCGCCGCGACAGCGCCGCGGACCGGGCCGCCCAGGCGCAGGCCTACCGGTCGCTGTTCTCCGAGCGTGCGAGCGAGCACGCCGAGTTCACCACCGCGATGACCGACCGGCTGGCCGCCAGTGACCGCGAGGTCTCCGAGCTCCAGGTCAGCCTCGTCGAGGCCCAGCGCCGCGCGGCCGAGGCCGAGGCCCGGGTCCAGCGCGAGGCACGCCGCGCCAACGACGCCGACGCCCAGGTCGCCGCGCTCACCGAGCGCGTCCAGGAGCTCGAGATCCGCCGCGCCGAGCAGGCCGACGAGCTCGCCACCTGGGAGGGCTTCGAGACCGTGGTCGACCTGATGGCGTGGGAGGACAAGGTCAACGCCGCCGGCTTCGCTGCCAAGTCCGACGCGGAGCAGAAGCACGCCTGAGCTCCCGGGCCCGTGGGCCTGCCGGGTGAGGTTGCTCACCCGCAACGACCCCCGGTCTGCCGGCTTGTGCGTTTGTGCGCCAGACTGTGCACGTGACTTCGACCGGTAGCCCCCAGGACCATTCGACGACCCACTTCATGCCCGACGAGCTCGCCGCCCGGCTCCCCGCCGGCTGGCTGGTGACGGCTCCCGACTCCGGGGACGCGCCGGCGCTCGCCGACCTGCTGCGCAGGCACGAGGAGAGCGCGCGGGGTTGGGCCTCCTCCACCGAGGACGACGTGCTGCTGCACGTGTCCGCCCGCGGCTACCTCACCCGCGAGAACGTCATCCTGCGTGACGAGGCCGGCGAGCTGCGCGGCTGGGCCAGCGCCCACGACCGCGCCGCCGGCCGGATGCTGCTGATCGTCATCGTCGACCCGATGCTCCCCGCGGACGTCGCCGACGTGGTCGCGGAGGTGCTGCTCGGCTGGGCCGACCTGGCCGCGGTGCGCGTCGGCCGGGAGCGCGGCCTCGACGTGCAGCAGATCGACTCCGGCGCGTTCGCCGACGACGAGCGCCAGCACGGCTGGCTGGAGCGCGCGGGGTTCACCAAGGTCCGCACCTGGTGGCAGATGACCCGTCCGGTGACGCCCGAGGAGGCCGAGCTCGACGCCGACGTCCGCGAGGGCGTGCGGATCCGTCAGGTCGAGCGGCAGGGCACCGGGATGCCCTCCGAGGACGACCTGCGGATCGTGCACGACGTGCTCGAGAGCGCGTTCGCCGACCACTTCAACTCCCACGAGGAGAGCTTCGACGAGTTCGTGTTCCGGCTCCGCGAGGACCCGGGCCACCGCTGGGACCACTGGTGGATCGCCGAGCTCGTCGACTCCGAGGGCGGCGCGGCCGAGCCTGCAGGCGCCCTCGTCGGCGCCGTCTCGGAGGGCGAGGGCGACGAGCCGGCCGGCAGCTACGTGGAGTACATCGGCGTGCTGGCCAACGCCCGCGGCCGAGGGGTCGCGAAGTCCCTGCTGGCCACCGTCATCGCCGATGCCGCCTCTCGCGGGCGGGACCGGGTCGGTCTCGAGGTCGACGCGGACTCCCCGACCGGGGCCGACGGCCTCTACGTGTCGATGGGCTGGCAGACGAAGTACGTCACCCAGTCCTGGCACAAGGACGTCCCCGTCACCGGCTGACTCCGACCCGGCGCGTCCTCACGCCTCGGTGGCGACCGACCGCCGCAGCGCCCGGTGCACCGCCGCGGGGGTGAGCACGCCGAGGGTCCGGTCGCCGTCGGTGACCGCGACCGCACCGTCGTCGGTCCGCATCAGCGTCGCGAGCGCGTCCTCGAGGGTCGCGGTGACCGGCACCTGCTCCTTCGGCTCCGTGCCGTCGAGCGCCTCGACGTCCGACGGGTCGATCGGCGTCACGGCCAGGCGCCGCAGGCCACGTGAGGCGCCGACGAACTGCGCCACGAAGTCGTCGGCGGGGTGGCCGAGCACCCGCGCGGGTACGTCGTACTGCGCGAGCCGGCCGCCGGTCGCGAAGACCGCCACCCGGTCACCCATCCGCACCGCCTCGTCGATGTCGTGGGTGACCATCACGACCGTCTTGCCCAGGTCTTGCTGCAGGTGGAGGAACTCGTCCTGCAGCCGGGTGCGCACGATCGGGTCGACCGCGCCGAAGGGCTCGTCCATGAGCAGCACCGGCGGGTCGGCCGCGAGCGCCCGGGCGACACCGACGCGCTGCTGCTCCCCGCCGGAGAGCTGGTGCGGGTAGCGGGAACCGTACTGCTTCGGGTCGAGCCCGACCATCGCCAGCAGCTCGTCGGCGCGGTCGGCGGCCTTGCGCTTGTCCCACCCGAGCAGCGACGGGACGGTCGCGACGTTGGCGCGGATCGACTGGTGCGGGAAGAGCCCGACCTGCTGGATCACGTAGCCGATCCGGCGGCGCAGCGCGACCGGGTCCGCGTGGGTGATGTCCTCGCCGTCGAGGAAGATCTGGCCCGACGTCGGCTCGATGAGCCGGTTGACCATCTTGAGCGTGGTGGACTTGCCGCAACCGGACGGACCGACCAGCACCACCACGGCGCCGCGCGGCACGTCGAGGTCGAGGTCGTGCACCGCGACCGTGCCGTCGGCGTAGGTCTTGCCGACCCCGGCAAGCCGGATCATCGGGTCGTCGGCGTCGCGTGGGCTACGGTCGCTCATGTGTCTCCTCTGTCGAGCCAGCTGTTCTCGGGTCAGGCGCCCGAGCCGAGCTGCCTGGTGCGCAACGCCTGGATCTGTCCGGAGTACGTCCGCACCCGAAGCGCGATCCTGACCGACGCACTCGTGGAGCACATCTGGATCACGGTCGTGTCCGTCCTGATCGGCCTGGTGGTGGCCTTCCCGCTGGCCCTGCTCGCCCGACGCTACCGAAAGCTCGAAGGCTTCGTCGTCGGCACGACCACCGCGATCTACACGATCCCGTCGCTCGCGCTGTTCTCCCTGTTGCTGCCGGTCAGCGGTCTCACGCCGACCACGGTGATCATCGGGCTCGCGCTCTATTCGCTGACGATCCTGGTCCGCAACGTGATCGAGGGCCTCAAGGGCGTGCCCGCCGACGTCCGCGAGTCCGCGCTCGGGATGGGCTACGGGCGGGTCCGGCTGCTGCTCGGCGTCGAGCTTCCGCTCGCGGTGCCGACGATCATGGCCGGCCTGCGGGTCGCCGCGGTCTCGACGGTCGCGCTGACCACGGTCGGCGCGATCGTCGGGTACGGCGGGCTGGGCAACCTGCTGCTGCAGGCCGTCGACAGCCAGTTCAAGGCCCAGGTGCTCGCCGCGGGCGTGCTCTGCGTGCTGCTGGCCGTCACCTTCGACCTGATCATCGTCGCCGCCCAGTGGCTGCTGACGCCGTGGACGCGCGGGAGGGCACGCTGATGCTGCAGCAGGTCATCGACTGGTTCTCCGACCCGGCCACCTGGTCCGGGGCCAACGGCATCCCCAACCGGCTCGTCGAGCACGCCCTGCTCACGATCACCGCGACGCTGGTCGCGGCGCTCGTCGGGCTGCCGCTCGCGCTGTGGCTGGGCCACATCGGCAAGGGCGGGCTGCTCGCGGTGAACGTCTCCAACGTCGGCCGCGCGGTCCCGACCTTCGCCGTGCTGCTGTTCTTGGCCCTGGGCCCGATCGGCACCGCGGACCTCGGCGCCTACGGCCGCGCCGGCATGGCCACCCTGGTCGCGTTGGTGCTGTTCGCGCTGCCACCGATCATCACCAACGCCTACGCCGGGATGCGGGAGGTCGACCGCGGCACCGTCGAGGCCGCCCGCGGGATGGGGATGACCGGCCGGCAGCTGCTGCTCACCGTCGAGCTGCCGCTCGCCCTCCCGCTGGTGGTGACGGGGCTGCGCCTCGCGGTCGTGCAGGTCTGGGCGACCGCGACGATCGCCGCGCTGGTCGCCGGCCCGGGCCTCGGCCGCATCGTCACCCTCGGGTTCGTCCGCCAGGACATCGCCCAGGTCGTCGGGGCCGCACTGGTGATCGCGGTGATCGCGCTCACGCTCGAGGTGGCGATGGTCGCGCTGCAGGCGCTGGTCGACCCGGTGGCGCGAGCGCGTCGTACGAACCGGGCGGCCACCAAGGCCTTGGGATCTGCGGCGACCGCCCAGTAGTCTCGCCGGTGCGGGTGTCAGACGGCGCCCACCGGACACGCGCGGGCCCAGCCCGCGGGACACAGAAGGCGGAGCGTGCGATGAACCACCCCCTGACCCGACGACTCCTCACCGCGGTGGCGGTGGCCCCCCTCCTCGTGCTCGGCGCCTGCGCCGGCGACGACGCGCTGAACACCACGTCGGGCGACGAGAGCAGCAGCTCCGGCGGGGGCGGCCAGGTCGTGATCGGCGGCCAGAACTACACCGAGATGCAGGTCATGTCCGAGATGTACGCCGCGCTGCTCGAGGACGCCGGCTACCAGCCGACGATCAAGCTGGTGCAGTCGCGCGACGTCTACGCGCCCGAGATGGAGAAGGGCAACGTCGACGTCTCGGCGGACTACCTCTCCTCGATGACGGAGTACCTCAACAAGCAGCAGAACGGCCCGGACGCGGAGCCGGTCGCGAGCAACGACCCGCAGGAGACGCTGCAGAAGCTCGAGGAGCTCGCGAAGGGGACCGGCATCGAGCCGCTCGAGCCGGCCGAGGCCCAGGACGCCAACGCGTTCGCGGTCACCAAGGAGTTCGCCGAGAAGAACAACCTCGAGACGATGAGCGACCTGGCCGCGCTCGACAAGCCGATCACCCTCGCCGCCGCGGAGGACTGCTCCCAGCGCGACGACTGCAAGCTCGGCCTGGAGAAGGTCTACGGCCTCGACATCGCCAAGGTCGAGCCGCTCGGGTTCGGCACCGCCGGCACCAAGGACGCGCTGAAGAAGGGCGAGGTCGACCTCGGCCAGGTCGGCACCAGCGACGCCACCCTGGACCAGCAGGGCCTGGTCCTGCTCGAGGACGACAAGGAGCTGCAGAACGCCGAGAACCTCGTGCCGATGGTCAACAGCGACTTCCTCGACGCACACCCCGACGTGGCCGACACCCTCAACAAGATGTCGGAGAACCTGACCACCGACGACCTCGCGACGATGATCGGCAAGGTCGACCTCGAGCGCCAGCTGCCCGAGGACGTCGCCCGCCAGTACCTGCAGGACCAGGGACTCATCTGACGCCTCGCCGCCGGGGCTAGCATGGGCGGTTGTCCCGGCGGCGAAAGGCACCCCTTGCTCTCTGACCCACGACTGCGTCGAGCTGTCCGCAGCGCCGAGAGCAGGCTTCCCTGGCGGGTTCGCAGGCTGGTTCGCCAGGCCCGGCGACCCGAGGAGCGCCGCTCCTCGACGGTGACCGCCGTCGTCGCCGCCTCGGGCGCGGACGCCGCGTGGCTGGGTGAGTGCCTGGACTCGCTGCGGGCCCAGACCCACCGCAACCTCGAGATCCTCGTCGTGCTGTACGGCGAGCCCCGCGGCTCCGCGGGGGTCGCCGCCCACCATGCCGGTGAGGACTGGCGAGTGCGGGTCGTCGCCGACGGCGGCCCGAGCGCCGGCTCGGCCCGCAACCTCGGCGGCCGGCGTGCCCTGGGGCGCTTCACCTGCTTCGTCGCCGCCACCGACGTCGTCCCGCCGACGGGCGTGCGGCTGCTGGTCAAGGCGCTCGACCGCAGCGGCTCCGACCTCGCCATCGGACGCGCCCTCCAGCTCCCCGCCGCCCGCAGCGTCGAGGCGGCGGGCGACCCGGCGCACGACAGCTACCGCGAGCGCGTCACCCTGCAGGACTTCCCGCTGGCGGTGGCCGACCTGAGCACCGGGAACCGGCTGTTCCGCACGGACTTCTGGCGGCGCTCCGGCCTCGCCTTCCCCGAGCAGGCCGCGCCGGGTCAGCGACCGCTGGCCACCGACGCGTTCGTCGCCTCCCGGTCCTTCGACCTGCTCCCGGACGTGACCTACCACGAGATGCGGCGCGCCGGCGGGGTCCCGTTCGGCGCGATGCAGGACGCGATGGCCGAGCTCGACGCCTGGCTCGTCGACCAGCACGCGACCTGGTCGACCCTCGGCGGCGCCGACGCGACCGCGGTCCGCGACGCCTGGGCGTTCGTGGTCTGCGACGACTGGGCGCAGCGCTTCGTCGACGACGTGGAGCGGGCGACCAAGCAGCAGTGGCACGACCTGCGGGCGTTCCTGGGCTCCGTGGTGGAGCAGGTCGGGCCGCGGATGTGGTCGCGGGTGCGGGCTGAGAACCGGGTCAAGCTGCGGCTGCTCGTCGACGACCGCCGCGCGGAGCTCGAGGACTTCTTGAGCCGGCGCTGGTTCGAGCTCGGCAACCGGCCCACCGAGGTCGTCGACGGCGAGGTGCGGGCACGGCTGCCGTTCCACGACCGCACCGACCTCGGCGTCCCCGCGTCCGACTTCGTGATGTCCGAGAGCGAGACCGCGCTGACCTCGGTGC
>JBQCEF010000420.1:0-4517 GCA_051960495.1 Nocardioides sp.
AGACTCAGCCTTCGCGCGGTCTACGTCAGCCTCCGCTTCGCGGACCCGGCTTCGTGCGTCGCCCAACTTGCGCCGCAGGTCAGCGTTCTCGGCCTTGAGCGTCGCGATCTCGGAGCGGTGACGCTGGCGGACATCCTTGAGCTCCTCGACGGCCGCCTCCATCTGCCGACGCAGGCGCGATGCATGTTGAGTCTCTTGGCGCGAAGTGCGCGCTTCATGCTCGACGGAGACTGTCTGGGCAGCGCCGCTGACCACCTGAGCCCAACCCTCTTGGCGCAGGATGTAAGCCACGGCAGCCAGCTCCACGGGGTCTGCTGCGGCGGGAACCGTCCCAGCCTCCAACGCCTGGGCGAGCTCGCTCACCTCCGCGCGGACGTGTCGCGCGAGGTGCTCACGAAAGACAGGATCGGTCTCGAGCACACCCGCGATCTGCCTGCCGGCCAACTTCGCGCGGCGACCAGGAGCGAACGCGGCCACCCGCTTCAGTGAGGTGGGCAGGCTCTCGACAGGCATCCGCCCCAGGCCGCCTGCGGCAAGGGCGATCACCCGAGCCCGGACTGGGTCAGGAAGCGGGCCGACGGTCACTTCGACATCGTCCGCCGAGGAGACCGGCTCGTCGTGCCGGCTCTCGCTCACGGTGAGGCCACGTCGGCTTCCGCACGTGAGACCAGCTCGACCGCGTCGGAGCGGCCGCACCAGCGGCAGGTCACGCTCTCGATGACTTCCTGCTCGGTCGTCGACTCCTCCACCTGGTGCTCCCCCGCCAGGTCGAAGTGCCAGAATTCCGTCGTCCGCCGGCTGCGCGTAACGTCGAAACGCGTCAGATTGCCACATCCGCCGCAGCGCCAGCGGGTGGACGCGTCGGGAAGCGAGGCAACCACGTGTCGGCTCCTTCTGTCAGTGCGGTCGATCTGTCAGTGCGGTCGATCGGCTGAACTCAAGGCTACCGGTATGCCGCGTGGTGTCCCGGTTTCGTCGGTGGCCGGATCTAGCGTCACGTTCATGAGCAGCACCGCCACCCCGGCCGCACCAGGCCGCCGCACCGGCCAGGCTCGATGGGAGTCTCAGCGCAGCTTCGACGAACTCGGTCGCCGACTGCAAGACGTCACCTTTTGCGTGGTCGACCTCGAGACCACCGGAGGGTCCGCCAAGGACGGCTCGATGATCACCGAGGTCGGGGCCGTGAAGGTGCGTGGCGGCGAGGTGCTTGGCGAGTTCCAGACGCTCGTCAACCCCCTCCAGGCGATCCCGGCGTTTATCGCCGTGCTGACTGGCATCACCAATTCGATGGTGGCTGGTTCACCGCCAATCGAGCAGGTCCTCCCCCAGTTCCTCTATTTCGCCCAGGGCTGCGTGTTGGTCGCTCACAACGCCCCGTTCGACGTCGGTTTCCTCAAACACTTCGCGGAGCAGCAAGGACGCGCCTGGCCGGCGTTCGAGGTGCTCGACACCGCCAAGCTCGCGCGGCGGGTCGTTACGCGCGACGACGCCCCCAACTGCAAGCTGAGCTCATTGGCGGTGCTCTTCGGGGCGAGCACGACTCCCAATCACCGGGCGCTCTCGGACGCCCGAGCCACCGTGGACGTGCTGCACGGCCTGATGGCGCGGCTGGGCAACCTCGGCGTGCACACGCTTGAAGAGCTGCAGACTTTCTCTGCCCGGGTGAGCACGGCACAGCGTCGCAAGCGGCATCTCGCCGAGGGATTGCCGCATGCACCTGGCGTGTACCTGTTCAGGGACGAACGGGAGCGGGTGCTCTACGTCGGAACGTCCAAGGATCTCCGCACTCGGGTCCGCAGCTACTTCACCGCCTCTGAGACCCGGAGCCGCATGGGTGAGATGGTCAACCTTGCAAGCACGGTTCAAGGCATCGAGTGCGCGACGGCGTTGGAGGCCGAGGTCCGCGAGCTCCGGCTTATCGCCGAACACAAGCCGCGGTTCAACCGCCGCTCGCGCTTCCCGGAGCGCGTCCACTGGATCAAACTGACCGTCGAGCCGTGGCCGCGATTGTCGTTGGTCCGCCGGGTGCTTGACGACGGCGCCGAGTACGTCGGCCCCTTCGGATCAAAACGGACGGCCGAGCGTTGTCTGGCCGCGCTCCACGAGACGTTTCGGATCAGGCAGTGTGGCGGGCGAATGCCCAAACTGCCGTCGCTTACTGCCTGTGCGCTCGCCGAGATGGGCCGTTGCCTGTCGCCCTGTAACGGCAGCGTCGACCCCCAGCAATACGCTGCCGAAGTTGAACGCTTGCGGGCAGCGCTGGTCGGTGGTCCCGACGAGGTGGTCAGCTCCCTGACGCATCGGATGGCTGTCCTGGCTCAGGACGAGCGCTTCGAGGACGCTGCGCCCTGGCGCGATCGCCTTTCCGCCTTCTTGCGAGGCGTCGCGCGCACGCAGCGCCTCAAGGCCCTCACCCGGTGTCCCGAGGTCGTAGCGGCGCGTCGCGAGAAGGGCCAGTGGTCGGTGCACGTGATCCGGCATGGACGTCTTGCGGCGGCAGGTGTCATCCCTCCCGGTGCTCACGCCGGCGACTGGGTGCTCCGGCTTCGCGGGTCCGGGGAAACCGTGGTGGCCGGTCACGGTCCCACTCCCGCCGCGACCGCCGACGAGACCGAAAAGATCCTGCGTTGGCTTGAGGTTGAAGGTGTCCGACTCGTCCATGTGGACGGTGACTGGACGTGTCCGATCGGCGGCGCAACCAAACATCTGAAGACCCACGCCTCTGTCACCGAGTCTATAGAGCCACAAATTCCATTTCGCGGTCCCCACGGGCTGCCGCCAACAACCTGATCAGGAAAATGTCTCGGCCTGAGCCCCTAGGCGGCGGCCTCAGGTGACGCTCAATCGAAGGCTCACGAGACGAAGATCTAAAGGCGCCCCGGCCTCCGCGCGAAACCCGACCATCAATCGATTCTGGTTGGAGCGCTGCACGAGTTTGCGAGAGATTGATAGCGCGAGGCCATAGGAGGTGACTTCGACCTTCGAACTCGCCAACTTTACGCCGTTGACCATCACCGAGAAAGCCCCAGCACTAGCGCACCCCACCTGAACGCGGATGCTCCGGTTATGCATCTCCCGCGGTAGCGTCATGGCGACAGTCGCCTCGCCCTCGCTCGCTGTCACGCCTCTTCCAAATGGCCGCGTAGACCACCCCACGGGAAGATATTGCCATCCCATCGGCGGTCGACCAAAATAGATACCCCCCCGGGGATATTCGGGGAAATCTAGTTGGCACCGGGCCACGTAACTCATGACCAGAGTTCGAAGACGCAGCTTTCGTGTAACGCTGGCGATCTCCTCGCAGTTCTTAGCCACGGAGGCTCTTCGCTCAACAACGGCCCAGAATTCGGTGGGGTCCAGCGACCGCGCGGCGCGCGCCTTACGCAGGCGATTAACGGGCATCAATGGTCCAATAGGGTCGGTTGCGCAATCGGCGTTGCCGTCGAAAGAATAGCGGACTGCGCGTCCGTCGATCTCGAAGGGCGAACAGACCACTCGACCGTCTTCAGGGATAGTGGGAGCCAGCTCGCGCACGCTCGTTCGCCAGTAGTCCGTCTCGGGCCGAATGCCAGTCAAATCTGTAAGAGAGTTGTAATATGTATAATTGTAAGGAAATAGCCGCAGCTGGTCGACTGTAGTTGCGAGCATGGAAACGCAAACTACGCCAACTGCGACGCCAGCCCACCGCCAAGCCCGAATTCTAGAAATTCCGACTGCGCTAAGTGTAGCGACCGCTGGAGCCGCGAACAGCAATTGTCTCAGACCGTTATAGAGATCAGCGTGTGTCAGCATCGCTACCAGTGGCAATGCCCCCGCCTGGAGCAACAGCAGCGCGCCCACCGTTGACCGATCACTCAAGCATCTGCCTTGCCGAATCGCCGTTGAGAGAATCGCGAAGACAGCCACACCAGCCAGGGCAAGTTGCACTAGCGGAACTTCCGTCAGGACATGAGCAGGCACATACAAGGGCGAGCCAAAGCCACCTCGGTACTTCGCGGAGGACGATGCCGACCCACGTAGGAGCTCAAGTGGGTGCTGAAAAGCATTGGGATAGACGAGCAAGAGAACCACGAAGGCAGACAGAAGAGCCACGAAAATCTGAAGGAATTGACGCCGTTCTCTAAGGCATCCGGTGGTCACTCCTGCGCTCTGGCCTGGGAGAGCAACGAACAGCAAGGCAACGATAACGCTCAGAGCGATACCGGGCCATATCCCTGGCCTTGTTCCTACCGCCAAGACTGCGCCCGCTCCGAGCGCAATTGAACCCCACGTACCAGATGATTGATACCGCGCCGGCGTCCGCCTCACGATTAGACCAAGGCCCAGAGTTGCCATGGTGTACCCCGTGGCGACAGGGATGTCTTTCACATTGAACATCGAATGCCCGGTCCACATCGGAAGCGATGACAGTACTGCAGCAGCAATCACCCCCCAGCCCCAATGCCGCAGAATCAGGCGCCCCAGTGCTGCAACGGAAATCAATCCGAGGACGGCAATGACCGCCACGCCCACGTGTC
>JBQCEF010000421.1:0-3693 GCA_051960495.1 Nocardioides sp.
CTCGGCGTGAAGTTCCGCAGCTCGGCCGACGGATACATCACCGGCATCCGCTACTACCGCCCGTCGGTGTCCACCGGCACCCACGTCGGCTCGCTGTGGTCCGGTAGCGGCACCAGGCTCGCGAGCGTCACCTTCACCGGCGGCACCGCCAGCGGTTGGCAGCAGGCCACCTTCGCCAGCCCGGTCCCGGTCACCGCCGGCACGACGTACGTCGCGTCCTACTTCACCCCGTCGCGCTACGTCAACACCTCGCAGTACTTCGCCACCTCGGCCACGACCCGGGGACCGCTGACCGCCCTGCGGAACGGCACCGACGGCGGCAACGGTGTCTACCGCTACACCTCCACCGCCGGCGCCTTCCCCGACAACACCTACAACAGCCAGAACTACTGGGTCGACGTCGTCTTCGAGGAGACAGCCACGGACTCGATCGCACCGACCGTGACGAGCCGGGCCCCGGGTGCCGACGCGACCGATGTGCCCGTGAGCACGCGACCCACCGCAACCTTCAGCGAGCCCGTCGTCGGTTCCTCGATCAGCATGGAGCTGCGCAGCTCGACCGACCAGGTGATTCCCTCGAGCACGAGCTACGACGGCGGCTCACGGACCGTCACACTCACACCCGCTTCGAACCTCGACTACTCCGCGACCTACACGATCAGGCTGTCGGGAGCCAAGGACTCGAGCGGAAACACGATGGCCCCGGTCAGCTGGTCGTTCCAGACCGCTGCCCCGCCGCCTCCGCCGCCCGACCAAGGACCGGGCGGGCCGATCGCGGTCGTGACCAGCGATGCGAACAAGTCGTCGTCCTACCTCACCGAGATCCTTCGCGCCGAGGGCCTCAACGAGTTCACCAACGTGAAGAACACCGCGTTGAACGCGACCGGCCTCGCGTCGTACGACGTGGTGGTGCTCGGCGACGTCGCCATCACCGACGCCCAGGTCACCGCACTGACGGACTGGGTGTCCTCAGGCGGCAACCTGATCATGATGAAGCCGGACAGTCGCCTGCTCTCGCTGGCGGGGCTCACCGCCCAGTCCGGGACGGTCAGCGAGGGCTACCTCGCCGTCAACGCCGCGACCGAACCCGGAGCCGGGATCACGACCGACACCATGCAGTTCCACGGCACGGCCAACCGCTACGCCCTCAACGGGGCGACCGCGATCGCCGCGATGTACACCTCGGCCACCGCGTCGGCCGGCGTCCCGGCCGTCACGCTACGCAGCGTCGGCACGAACGGCGGCCAGGTGGCGGTGTTCGCCTACGACCTGGCCAGGTCGGTCATCCAGACCCGACAGGGCAACCCCGCCTGGGCCGGTCAGAACCGCGACGGGATGACCCCGAACCGGTCGAACGACCTCTTCTTCGGCGGGAGCTCGACCGACTGGGTGAACCTGAGCAAGGTGGCCATCCCCCAGGCCGACGAGCAGCAGCGGCTGCTGGCGAACCTGGTCACGGTCATGAACCGCGACCGCAAGCCGATGCCACGGTTCTGGTACTTCCCCGGCACGACCAAGGCTGTCGTCGTGGCCACGGGCGACGACCACGGGACGTTGTACGGCGGCAGCGGCGGGTCCGCAGGCCGGTTCGACACCTACCTGGCGGCCAGTCCGTCCGGTTGCTCCGTGGTGCAGTGGCAGTGTGCCCGGTTCACCTCGTACGTCATCCCCACCACGTCGTTGACGAACAGCCAAGCGGCGTCGTACGTGAGCCAGGGCTTCGAGGTGGGTGTGCACCCGGAGAACGGCTGCACGGACTTCACCTCCCAGACGAGCCTGCAGGACCTCTACACCAGCCGGCTCGCCGACTGGAAGGCCAAGTATTCGAGCGTGCCGTCGCCCACGACGAACCGGTTCCACTGCATCGTCTGGAGCGACTGGGCTTCGCAGCCCAGGGTCGAAGCGATGAACGGCATGAGGCTGGACACGAACTACTACTACTACCCGGGCTCGTGGATCTCGGACCGGCCGGGCTTCATGACGGGCTCCGGCATGCCGATGCGGTTCGCCGACGTCGACGGCGCCATGATCGACGTCTACCAGAGCAACACGGTCATGACCGACGAATCCGGACAGAGCTACCCGTTCACTCCGGATACCCTGCTCGACAGGGCACTCGGCGCCGAGGGCTATTACGGCGCGTTCACCGCCAACCTGCACACCGACCAGGCCACGACCTTCGAGGACACCCAGGTCCTGGCCTCCGCGCAGGAGCGCAACGTTCCCCTGATCACTGCCAAGCAGCTGCTCACCTGGACCGACGGCCGCAACAGCTCGTCGTTCGGGAACCTCACCTGGAGCGGCACCACGATGGGCTTCACGGTGTCGGCCGGCACCGGAGCGAACCGACTGACGGCGATGCTCCCGACCACCGGCCCCGGCGGCACGGCTCTGGCGACGATCACCCGGGGCGACAGTGCAGTGCCGTTCACGACGAGCACGGTGAAGGGCCAGGAGTACGCCATGTTCTCCGCCGCCGGGGGGTCCTACCAGGCGAGCTACGAGGTCCCCGCGGTTCTCTCGCTGACCGCCGCCACGAGCACCGCGACGACCCAGGACGCGACCACGCTGACCTGGCGAACCGACCAGCCGGCCACCAGCACCGTCGAGCTCGGCCGCTCTGCGAACGCCCTCACCCGCCAGGAGACGGTGGCCGACCGAACCGAGCAGCACCGGGTCACGGTCGAGGGGCTGACGCCGGGCACGACCTACTACTACCGGGTCTCCTCCACCGACACCACGGGCCGGCAGCGCTTCTGGCCGAACGCCGACGGGACTCCGGCGTCGTTCACCACGGCGGCGGCGGACACCACGGCACCCGTCGTCAGGGACGTCAACGCGCTGTCGCTGCCCGACGGCACGGCGCAGGTCGGCTGGACCACGGACGAGCCCGCCAGCAGCGAGGTCAGCTTCGGCAGCTCCAGGGACCGTCTGGACAGCACCCGCATGGACGACGCCCTGGTCCGCGACCACCTGGTCGTGGTCACCGGTCTCGCGGCGAACTCCGTGTACTGGCTGCAGGTCCGCTCGGCGGACGCCGCCGGCAACGCCTCCAGCAGCGCCGCGCCGGTGCGGCTCAGCACCGTCGACGCCGGCATCGCGGTCCAGACCGCTCAGGAGTTCCGCACCGGTGAGACGTCCGGGCAGCTGTACGTCGGCTCCAGCGGACTGGGTGAGCTCACCTTGCGCGGAGGAGGCACCGGAACCTATCTGTCCACGGTCATCGACACCGGCCTGAAGGTCGACTGGCGGCGCGGCATCGTGCAGGCGTCGCAGCCGGCCGGGACCACGGTCGCCGTGGCGGTCCGCACGGGGCCGACGCCGACACCGGACGGTTCCTGGTCGTCGTGGCGGGACGTCACGGCCCCGATCGGCACCTCGGGCCGCTTCCTGCAGTACCGCGTGGAGCTCACCGGATCGGGGTCAGCCGTGCCGTCGGTCCGTGCGGTCGGGTTCACGCACAGCGGCCAGCTGCCGACGGGCCGACCGGAGACGCGCCCGCCTGGCTGACGGAACCTGAGGTGACCGGGAGCGTCAGACTCGCGCACGCAGAAAGTCTGCGATCTCCGCCAACGCCTCCTCGGCCGCGTCGAAGAGCGCCGGGTGGCGCCAGAAGCCATGCACCGTCCCGGGGTACGTCGTGGCGCGCACGTCGGCGCCCGCACCGGTGAGCCGGTCCACCAGGAGCCGGTT
>JBQCEF010000422.1:0-6485 GCA_051960495.1 Nocardioides sp.
TGGCGCGTGCGGCGGGGGCGGGTGGGGTGGCGACCAACACGCCGCGGCGCCCGGGGGCCCACGGCGGTGACGTGGTCCGCGCCGACCACCGCCCCAGCGGCAGCGAGCTGCACGGGGTGGTCGCCCGCGACCGTGCCGACGCGGTGTTCGCGCTGGTGCAGACCAAGCCGCTGGACAGCTCGCTGCCGGCGCGGCTGCAGCTGCCCGGGCTCGACCCGGACCGGACCTACCGGTTGGCGGCGCTGCCGCCGGGCGACCGGCCGCGCTGCATGCAGGTCACCTCGCCGCTGTGGCTGACCGGTGGCGCGATCACGCTGCCCGGAAGCGTGCTGGGGTCGGTCGGGGTCGCCGTACCGATCATCGCCCCGCAGCAGCTGCTGCTCCTGCGCGCCACCGCCGTCGACTGAGCCCTCCGTCGAGACGTCACCTTCCGTCCGTCGAGTCGCCAGGTTCCGTCCGAGCCGCTGCGTTGTCCCCGATGCGGTCCCCCTAGCCTTGGTCCGTTCGACCCACCCGCGAAGGAGCCGAGGAAGCATGCAGCTCGAGAACACGTCCGCGATCGTCACCGGTGGGGCCTCCGGGCTCGGGGCGGCGACCGCCCAGGCTCTGGCCGCGAAGGGCGTGAAGGTCTTCGCGCTCGACCTCAACGTCGAGGACGCCCCGGCCGTGGACGGCGTCACCTACGTCGACACCGACGTGACCGATCCCACGCAGGTGCAGGCAGCGGTCGACCAGGCCGCGGCCGCCGCGCCGCTGCGCACGGTCGTGAACTGCGCCGGGATCGGGCCGTCGATGCGCATCCTCGGGAAGAAGGGGCCGCACGACCTCGAGCTCTACGCGACCGTCATCAAGGTCAACCTGATCGGCACGTTCAACGTGATGGCGCTCGCGGCCGAGAAGATCGCCGCCACCGAGCCCGGCGCCGACGGCCAGCGCGGCGTCATCGTCAACACCGCCTCGATCGCCGCGTACGACGGGCAGGTCGGTCAGGCTGCGTACTCCTCGTCGAAGGGCGGCATCGTCGGGCTCAACCTGCCCGCCGCCCGCGACCTCGCGCAGTACGGCATCCGGGTCAACACGATCGCGCCCGGCATCGTCGAGACCCCGATGCTCGCCACCGTCTCGGAGGAGTTCCGCGCCGGCCTCGCCGCCGGAGTGCCGTTCCCGCAGCGGCTGGCCCGGCCCGAGGAGTACGCCAAGCTCGCGCTCGCGATCATCGACCACGACTACCTCAACGGCGAGGTCATCCGGATGGACGGCGCCTTGCGCATGGCGCCGCGCTGACCACTGCCACACAACAAGGACCCCGGCACCTCCTCAGTGCCGGGGTCCTTGCCCTTGGGAGCTGTTGAGCCGACCGGTCAGTCGGTACGACGCCGCAGCATCGCGCCCGCGCCGATCGCCAGCATCACGAAGCCCGCACCGGTGAGCAGTCCGAGCCCGCTGTTCGCTCCGGTCGCCGGCAGCACACCGGCCTGCGGCTGACTGACCCCGGCGTTGGGCCTCGGCCGGAAGGCCTCCTCACCGCGCACGGTCGGTGGGCGCACCTTGTCGCACTTGCCGCTCGGCGGCATCACCGAGCCGTCCGGGCAGAGGATCTCCTCCTCGCCGAAGATGCACTCGCCGTTGGGTCCCACCACGGCGGGCGGCTCGCACTCGGGTCCGCCCGCACCGCAGTAGTCGTTCGACTCGTTCGGCACGCAGCTGGCCGGCGGGATGCAGTAGTTGTTCTCCGGCATCGGCACGCAACCCTGCGGCACGCCGCAGTAGTTGTTCGACGGGCTCGGCACGCAGCCCTGCGGCACGCCGCAGTAGTAGTTCGCCGGAGTCGGCACGCAGGGCGGCGGCGGAGTGCAGGGCTTGCCCGGCTGGTCCACGCAGTCGGGCGGCGTGCCTGCCTTGCAGCCCGTGTGCGCCGGGTTGGTCTTGCCGATCCCGTTGTTGCGGTCGCACTCGTAGCCGGCGTTCTTGTCCGACGGTCCGGGCATCTGGCCCTTCGGGTTCTTGTTGTCGGCCTTGCCGACGCAGCCGGCGCAGGGCTTGCCGGTCGCCTTGCCCTTGCCCTGGCCGTTCATCGAGGGCGAGCCGTCTCGTGTCGAGCAGTAGACACCGTCGCCGTAGCCGTCGTGGTTGGCATCGGCACACTGGCCGTTCGCACCGCCCGGGTTGTCGTCGGCGCCGCTGACCGGCTGCGGATTCTTCGGGTCGCCGGAGGTGCCTGCGGTTCCCTTGGTCTTGTGGTCGCCGGCGTTGCCCTTGCTCGACGAACCCTTCGCGCTCGAGCCCTTGCTCGACGAACCCTTCGCGCTCGAGCCGTTCCCCTTCGCCTTCGTCGCGGAGCCGCTGCCCGTCGAGGCAGCCGCCGCGCTTACACCGGCACCGCTGTCGGCCGCGTTCCCGTTCCCGTTCCCGCCGCCGTTACTGTTGCCGTTCCCGCCGCCGTTGCCGTTGCCGTTGTTGCTCGCCGCGACGACGGTCGCGTCGTCGGCCCCAGCCCCGTTTCCGTTGCCGTTGCCGTTCGCGGCGCCGTTTCCGTTGCCGTTGTCTGCGTTCGCAGCGCCGTTTGCGTTGCCGTTCCCGTTGTTCGCAGCGACGGCCTGGGCGTTGTCGGACCCGGCGCCGTTCCCGTTCCCTGGATCGGCGAACGCGGTACTCACGCTGCCGAAGCTCATGATCAGCAGCGTTGCCGCGACCACCGAGGTCGAGCGCGCGCTGCGGCGCATCGTCAAAGCCATAGCCAGTACACCTGCCCCCCGGCCCCATGCCGGTACCGATGATGTTGGGGTAGTCGCTCAGCCCCCCGGCGTCACGCATACCTCCCCCGGCTTCGCACGCTAACCGCCATGGCTAGAGGAGGCATGGCCCAAACGAATCATTCGGGGTAAAAACCCGGACGACGGCCTGACAAAACGGACATCGCGGAGTACAAGCGCGCAGAAATCGAGGGTGGGGAACGCCTCGCGCGGAGAGCTCCCCACCCTCGATCAGGTGGCTTGGTGCGAAGCTAGCCGATCAGCCTCGCGTGGCCCGGGTGCGACGCAGCGTGGCGGCGCCGAGGATCAGCAGGCCCAGACCCGCGGCCGCCAGCGTGGTCATCAGCGCGCTCGCTCCCGTCATCGGCAGGATCCCGGCCGGAGTGCCGGTCGAGGCGGACGGACCGGCGTAGGCCTCGACACCGGCGGGCGGCTGCACAGCAGCAGGGGGTCGCGGCGCGAACGCCTCGACTCCAGCAATGACGGTCGGGCGGTTGACGCCACCCGCACCCTCCTCCTCTGTGCCGGCCGGGACGCAGTCCTCGTCATCCATCGGCTGGGTCGAGTCCTCGGGGCAGACCGGCACGCAGTCCTCGTCGTCCATCGGGGTGGTGGAGTCGGTCGGACAGACGGGGACGCACTTGTCGCCGTCCTTCATCTCGCCCGAACCGGGGACGCACACGTCGTCGCCCTCGTCCTTCACGCACGTTCCGTTCTCCATGTGCTCACCCTCGCCAGGCGTGCACACGTCGTCGCCCTCGTCCTTGACGCAGTTGCCGTTCGCATCGACGTACTCGCCCTTGCCCGGGACGCACTTGTCGTCGCGGTGCTTCACGCAGTTGCCGTTGGCATCGACGTACTCGCCGGGGCCGGGCGTGCACTTCTCATCGGTCGTGGTGGGCGGCGTCGTGCTGCTGGTGCAACCGGTGTGGGCGGGGTTGGAGCGGGCGATCCCGTGGTTGCCGTCGCACTCGTAGCCGTTGTTGCGGTCCTGCGGGCCGGGGTACTGACCCTTCGGGTTCTTGTTGTCGGCCTTGCCCACGCAGCCGGCGCAGGGCTTGCCGGTGGCCTGGCCCTTGCCGTTTCCGTTGCCGGACGGCGAACCGTCCCGCGTCGAGCAGTAGGGGCCGTTGTCCGTGCCCGAGCACTTGCCGTTGGCGCCGCCGGTGTTCTTGTCGGCGTTGCTGAGCGGCTGCTTCTCCTTGACGTTCCCGGACGTGCCGGCATTGCCCGAGGTCTGGTGGTCCGACGCGGTCGAGGATCCACCGGACTTCTTGTCAGAGCCGTTCCCGTTGTCCTTGCCCTTGCCCTGTCCGTTCGAGGCTGTGCCGGCGCCGGACGACGAGGCGTTCGCAGAGGCGCTGCTGCTGTTCCCGTTGCCTTGGCCGTTGCCGTTCCCGTTCCCGTTGCCGCCCGCGAACGCGGGGCCCGACATCGTGAACCCGAAAACGACTGCCAGGACGGCGATGAGCGCCGCGCTCGTGCGCGCGGCAGTTCTCCATGCCGAGATCATGGTGAAACCTACTTCCCCCCAGCTCCGCAGAGTCTGGTGTAGCGGTACCTTGCGGGCCGCCCCAGGTCGGAACGTCCCCCCTTACAGGTGCCTCCCCATCAGCACCCATGCCCTGTCAACGACCGAGCAGTCGCGGCGTTAGGTAAAAAGTGCTGGTCAGGCCCCCAGTACGCCGGAAATTTCCCGGTACGACGCCTTTCCAAACGCGACAATCCGCACTTTTTCCACCTGCGTGGGGGTGGACGACAAGGTGTCGACCGCAGCGCGGATCGCGTCGTCCTTGGGCCAGCCGTAGATGCCGGCCGAGACCAGCGGGAAGGCGACCGACCGCGCACCCAGCTCGTCGGCGACCGCGAGCGCGTTGGCGTAGCAGGACACCAGCAGCGACCGGTCGGTCTCGCCGGCGCGATAGTTGGGCCCCACCACGTGGATCACCCACCGGGCGGGCAGGCGGTGCCCCGTCGTCCACCCCGCAGCCCCGGTGGCCAGTCCGTGCGGGAACCGCTCGACGCACTCGGCGAGCAGGCCCGGCCCGGCGGCGGCGTGGATGGCGCCGTCCACGCCTCCTCCGCCGCGCATCGCCCGGTTCGCGGCGTTGACGATCGCGTCGACGTCCTGGGTCGTGATGTCACCCTCGACCACACTCAGCTCCACGACGTGCTCACTCCCCCGAATCGGTGTTGGGCCCCATCAGCTTGAACACCGCGCCGCCGGGATCGCGGACGGTGGCGATCCGGCCGTAGGGCGAGTCTTCGGGCGGGTACTTCACCGAGCCGCCGAGCTCGGTCACCTTCGCGCAGGCGGCGTCGGAGTCGGACACCGCGAAGTAGACGTGCCAGGTCAGCTCCTCCTGGTCAGACCAGCCGGACGCGTCGACGACCCCCGCGGCCGCGTCAGGACCGGAGCCCAGCGTCGTGTAGCGGAACTCGGGGCTGTCGCTCATCACCTCGGTCTCCCAGCCGAACACGTCACGGTAGAAGCCGACCGCGTCGCCGTAGGAACGGCTGTGCAGCTCGAACCACGTCGGCGTGCCAGGCTCGCCGAGCGCCTCGAAGCCGGCGAACGGGTCCGCCTGCCACACGCCGACGGACGCCCCGCCCGGGTCGGCGAGCACCGCCATCACGCCCACCTCGGGGATCGGCGTGGGCTCCACGAACACCGGCGCTCCGCGCTGCTGGGCCGTCAGCGTGGTCGCGCGAGCGTCGGGCGAGGACAGGTAGACCGACCAATGGTCCGGCATCGCCTGCATGGACGAGTCCTTGCCCATGCAGCCGGCGACGTCGTTCCCCTCGAGCGTGAACGTGACATAGCCGCCGTACGTCGCCTGGTCGGCTGCGCTGCCGGTCCACCCGAACAGCCCGCCGTAGAACGCCTGCGCGGCGTCGATGTCGGAGGTGACCAGGTCGATCCAGCACGGGGCTCCGGCCGGCCGGTTCTCGGGGAGGGTCATGCGGCCCATTCCAGCACCGGTCGCCGACGAGCAGAAGGGCCCGCCCTCACCCCTGTGGAGAACTGACGACGAGTCAGCGCCGCCCAGTGAGGGCGCGCAGCGCCGGACGGACGTCGACCAGGTAGACGATCGCGGCGACCGCGCCGATCAGGTTCAGGAAGCTCAGCGGGCTCCAGATGAGCATGTGGGCGGCCAGCGCGATGCCCAGGATGATCAGCCAGGTCGGCTTGGTCAGCTTGTCGGCCGCGAGATAGGCGTCCGGCCGGTGTGAGACCGCGTCGATGAACGCCCACGCCTGGATCGCGAAGAGGGCCAAGGTCGCGATCGTCATCAGACCGCTCTGGATTCCGAACACCACGTTCACCGCCTCAGGGTACCCGTACACAACGGTACCCCCGGCCCTGACGGACCGGGGGTACCCGAGTTGCTAGAACAGCGTCAGCTGTCCGTCGTCGACGACCGAGTCGTCAGACCTTCAGCTGCCGGCCTTCGCGGCGGCGTCCGAGGTCGCCTGGGCAGCGGCGCTCGCGGTCTTCTTGGCGGCGCTGCCGGTGGCCTTGGCCGATGACGTGGCGGGCTTGGCGGACCGCTTGGCGGCGCTCGTCGTGCGCTTGGCCGACTTCTTGGCGGTCGAGGTCGTCGACTTCGCCGACTTCTTGGCCTGCGTCGAGGTGGTCTTCGCCTTCGCGGCAGTGGTGCCGGCAGCGGCCTTGGCCTGCTTGGTCGACTCCTGCTTGCGGACGCGCTTGACGAAGTCCTCGCCGCGACC
>JBQCEF010000423.1:0-2516 GCA_051960495.1 Nocardioides sp.
GGGGGGCGGCGGCCCCGGGGGGGGCGGGGGGGTTTTTCCACCCCCCCCCCCCGGGCGGGGGGCCCCCCCCACACGCGGGGGGGGGCCGCCGCGGGGCGCCCCCGCCGCTGCGTGCTCGTCTCTGGCATCGCGTGCCGTCCGCCCTCGATCAGGACCCGTAGGTCGCGCGGATGTTCGCCACGAACGGCGCGTAGTCCACCGCGGCGAGATAGGCCGAGAGCATCGTTCCATGGCCCGCTTGCCCGGTGCCGGCGATGTCGAATGCGGTGCCGTGGTCGACGGACGTACGCAGGATCGGGAGGCCCACCGTCACCGAGATGGTTCCATCGAAGTCGAACGTCTTCGCAGGGATGTGGCCCTGGTCGTGGAAGTGGGACAGCACGCCGTCGTAGCGCCCGACCAGTCCCTGGTGGAACACCGAGTCGGCGGGGATCGGGCCCCGGACATCCAGCCCTTCGGCGCGAGCGGACTCGCAGGCGGGAGCGATCTGCTCGATCTCCTCATCGCCGAACGCCCCGTTCTCGCCCCCGTGCGGGTTGAGTGCCGCCACGGCGAGCCGCGGCTTCTCGACGCCGAAGACCTCCAAGGCGGTGTGGGCCTTGCGGATGGAGTTCTCGATCCGGTCCTTCGTGAGCTGGTCCAGTGCCTTGCGTAGGGACACGTGCCGGGTGGTGAAGAAGATTCGCAAGTGATGCCCGCCGGCGGCGTCGTTGCGTACGACGAACATGGTGTCCTGCTCGGTGACGCCGGTGAGTTCGCCAAGCATCTCGGTGTGGCCGAGGTGCTTGGAACCGGCAGCCCAGATCGCCTCCTTGTTGATCGGGCCGGTGACGATGCCGTCGACCGCGCCATCCATGGCTGCCTTCGTGGCCGTCTCGATGGCGGCGACCGCCGCCCTCCCGGCCCGCTCGTCCACCTTGCCCCACTCGGGCATGTCGTCGCCGAGAGAGCCGGTGTCGTAGATGTCGATGGTCCCGGGACCAGCAGGAGAGACGTCGAAGGATTCGACGACCCGGACGTCGACGTCGAGCCCCATTGCCTTCACCCCAGTGCGCAGCGCGATGGGGTCACCGACGGCGATGCCGTGGTGTCCGTCGGCGCCTGCGACCTCAGCCAGGGTCTTGGCGGTGATCTCGGGACCGATTCCAACCGGATCGCCGAGCGTGAGGGCGAGTACGTGTGTCGTCATGTTTCTCATCTCTCTTGGTGGTTGAGGGGTGAAGCGGTGAGTCACCAGGGCGAGCGCGGCTCGGCCGAGGAGACTTGACGGCGGTGGACGTCGGCGCTGCGGCGGAGTTGCTCCACGCATTCGGTTGTGGTGCGAGCATCGCCGACGAGGCCGCCCTTGGTGACGATGGGGAGGCCGTCCCAAGGGCCGCCGACGAGGGAACCGGACACCGCGAGCGGGACGACCTCCCCGGTGATCTCCAAGCCGTGGGAGCCGAGCTCGGCGAGCACGGCGGCGGTGACGTCTCCTCCGGTGGTGAGCAGTCCGTCGATCCGGTGCTCCTCGAGGTTGCGGCGTACTGCCCGGGCGAGCGCTCGGGGGATCTCGTCCGCCTCTTCAAGAGTGACCGGCCGCACGTCCTCGTCCGACAACGCCGTCGCGAGCACGATGACGTCACCCACTCCGGCCTGCTTGAGTGCCCGGTCGAGCACCATCGTCGTGTCGTCGACGTCCGGCACCCGTGAGCGGTCCCGGCCGGGCGCCAGGTGCAGCCCAGCACCGGTATCGGCACGGAGTTGGCTGAGCTGTGAACGCGTCAGCTCGGTGGCTGACCCAGACACGACCAGGAGCGGCGCTCCCGCGCTGTGCGGTTCGATGTGCATGGCCCGGGCCAGGGCAACAGATCCCGGGCCGGGGTCCGCGCTGACCCAGACGACATCCAGGTCACGGGTCGCCGCGAGGACCGCCTCGGCGATCCGGTCCAGGTGATCGAGGGTCGTGGCGTCGGCGACCAGGATCTCGGCGCCGGCGTCCACCTCCCGACGAATCCCGTCGGCGAGCTCGTCTGCGTCCGCCACGATCGACGCAAGCGGGATGACGGCTGCGGCCATGCCAGTCTGCTCGGCAAGAATCGACACGATGTCGGAGGTGCGCATCGGGTGCCGTGCGTCGCGCGCCAGTTCGGTGTCCTCGAGCCGCCGGCCGTCGAGTAGCTGGGTGCCACCGATGGTGTGCCGGTTGGCCTCCGGATGAGCCGGCGCCAAGAGGACGAGGGTCCGTTTGCCGCTCAGCCGGGCGACCTCGTCCCGAAGCGCCTCGACGGTGGCGCCGATGTTGCCTCGAAGCGTGGTGTCGATCCGGTTGCACACCAGGCGACTGGGCCAACCGGCCCTCACCGCGGCGGCGACGCGCTCGCGTGCGACCAGCGATGGGACGTGGCGGCTGTCCGTGCTCGCCACCACCACGTCGAAGCGCGGCGCCATCTCTGCGACGACGTCGGGACGGGTCGCCGTGCCCGCCGTCGCCGCCCGCATGCCCGCCCGGGCGAACCCGGCCGCGGCCGCGTTCG
>JBQCEF010000424.1:0-7512 GCA_051960495.1 Nocardioides sp.
CCTCATGCCCAAGGTGTTCATCGGCGCCGGTGGCGGTCACTCCAACGCAGTCTTCGGCGAGTCACAGGGCAAGTTCGCAGACGGCGTGTTCGAGTCCTCCTCTTCTGCGCATGTCAACCCCGACGCCCTGACCGAGGACATGCAGAAGATCTCTGAAGAGCTCAACAAGCGCTACAAGGAGCTGCGGCACAAGCCGGTCAGCAACCAGGTGATTCTCGGGTTCTCCGGCATGTGGAGCTTGCTGAAGTACATCCTGCCGAACGCCGACGACCCGATGGACCCCGCGTCGATCATGAAGGCGGCCGCCGAGGTGGACCAGCCGCTCGGATCCCTGCCCAACGGCTGGGGCGTGAAGTTCGACGAGTCGGGGCAGAACACGCTGGCCGAGCCGAGCGTGCAGCAGTGGCAGAAGGGCGACCTCGTGGTTGTCTACCCCGAGAAGCTCGCCACCACCGACCCGATCATGATCCCGCTCCCCGACTGGAACGAACGGTAGCCAGCGAACCGACCCCGGCCGGACGACTCCGTCCGGCTGGGGTCGCTCTTCTGCAGACCGAAGGTGGCTTCAGACATGGTTCTACTGCAGGTGCTCGTCTCCGGACTGCTCCTCGGAGGCATCTACTCCCTCGTCAGCGTCGGCCTGACGATCGTGTTCGGCGTCGTACGCATCGCCAACTTCGCCCACGGTGCATTCGTCATGCTCGGCATGTACGCCGCGTACTGGGCCCACCGGCTGCTCGGGCTCGACCCATACCTCTCCGCCGTACTGGTGGTGCCGCTGTTCTTCCTGCTCGGCATGCTGGTCTATCAGGGCATCTTCCGGGCGACCGTCGGACGACCGCCGCTGGTGCAGATCTTCGTCTCCGTGGGCTTGCTGGTGGCGCTGGAGAACATGGCGCTGTTCCTGTTCGGCGCCGACTTCCGCACAGTGCGCTCCTTCGCCGGCCACACGGTTTCTGTGGGGTCGCTGAAGCTGCCCCTGGGGCTGCTGATCGCCTTCGTGGTCTCCGTGGTGGTGACCCTCGGCCTCATGGCACTCGTGCAGAGGACGCGGGTCGGCCGCGCGACACGTGCGGTGACGCAGGACCGGATGGCGGCCACGCTCATGGGGGTGAGTACGCACCGGATGTATTCGATCGCCTTCGGCACCAGCATCGCCTGCACCGGACTCGCAGGCTGCCTCCTGATGCCCATCAAGGCGGTGTATCCCACGGTGGGCGTTCAGTTCACTTTGGTCGCCTTCGTCATCGTCGTGCTCGGTGGCATGGGCAGTGTGAGCGGCGCCCTCATCGGCGGCCTGGTGATCGGGCTGGTGGAATCCCTGGCCGGCTACTACGTCGCCTCGGCGTACCAGCAACTGGCGTACTTCATGGTTTTCATCATCGTCCTCCTGGCCCGACCCCAAGGACTCTTCGGTTCCGCGGCCGAGGCAGAGATCGGAGAGGAGGCGTGAGCGAGATGAGCCAACAGCGCGAGCTGGAGCCCGAGGTCACTGAGCGCGAGGCGCCGGTTGGTCCTAGGGCGCCCGAAGTACGGAGCAGGGCCTTCTGGTCAGCGTCCGTGGCGGCCATCGCCGTCGTGGTGGCGGCGATACCGCTGTTGACCGACAACAACTACTACCTCGATGTCGCCATCGGCATCCTGCTGCTGGCCGCGGCCGGGAGCGCGTGGAACCTGCTCGGCGGCTACGCCGGCCAGATCTCCCTCGGCCACGCCGCGTTCTACGGGCTGGGCGGCTACGTATCCGTGCTGTTGTTCACCCGGCAGGACATCTCCCCGTGGATCGGCGTGCCCCTGGGCGGCATCCTCGCGGGGGTGCTGGGGTTCCTCATCGGAGCGCTGACCCTGCGGCTGCGCGGGCCATTCTTCGTCCTGGCGACGATCGCTTTCGCCCAGGTGCTGTTGATTCTCGCCATCAACCTCGACGGGTTGACCGGGGGTTCACCGGGCGTGTCCGTCCCGTTCGAGATGGGCGTGTCCAACATGGTCTTCGAGAACCGGGGAACCTACGTGTGGCTGATCGGCGGGTTCCTCGTGATGGTCTTCCTGATCACGGCCTGGATCGAGACCCACCGGCTGGGCTACCAGGCGCGTGCGGTCCGGGAGAACCTGGACGCCGCTGAGGCGCTCGGTATCAACAGCACCCGCGTGAAGCTGCAGATGACGGTCATCTCGGCGGCGCTCACCGGCGTCGTGGGCGGACTCTCGGCCTACTACATAGCCTTCATCGACCCGGACAGCTCCTTCGGAATCGCCCGCTCGATCGATTTCGTCCTCGTCGGCATCATCGGCGGGATGGGCACCGCGTGGGGCCCGATCCTGGGCGCGGCCCTCGTGGAGCTGCTGCACAACCAGCTGAGCGGCCTTCTGGGCAGCGGCAGCTCGGGTCTGTACCTGGTCGTCTACGGAGTCCTCATGATCGCCGTGGTGCTGTTCTTCCCGCGTGGCATCGTCGGCGGGATCGCATTGATCCGGGCCCGGATCCGCAACCGGAAGAAGAGGAGCAGCGATGTTTGAGGTCTGCGGCGTCACGAAGCGCTTCGGCGGCCTCACCGCCGTCTCGCAGGCCAGCCTCGAGCTGAACCCGGGCGAGATCGTCGGGGTGATCGGACCGAATGGTGCTGGCAAGTCGACGCTGTTCAGCGTGATCGCAGGCGTGCTCAAACCTGAGGAGGGCGTCGTCAAAGTCGGCGACGAGGTACTCACCGGCATGCCGCCGTACCGGCTGGCGCGGGTCGGCGTCGCGCGAACCTTCCAGACGCCGCGCCCGTTCGGGGCTCTCACGGTCCGCGACAACATGGTCGTGGCCGCCCATACCGTCGAAAAGGGCACCCGGGAGGCACGCGCCTGGGCAGACGTCTGTCTGGAGCGGATCGGGATGGGGCACATGGCCGACGTCACCTCGTCGGCCCTGCCACTGGGAATGCGCAAACGCCTGGAGGTGGGCCGCGCGTTGGCTACCAAGCCCCGGCTGCTGCTCCTCGACGAGGTGCTCGGCGGGCTGAACCCCGGCGAGATCGAAACCATGGTCGGGTTGATCCGCGAGCTGCGCTCCGACGGGATGGCCGTGTGCATGGTCGAGCATGCGATGGCGATCATCATGAGCCTGTGTGACCGTATCTACGTCATCGATCACGGCGTCGTGATCTCCAGCGGCACGCCGCAGGAGGTCTCTGCCGACAAGACCGTGATCGACGCCTACCTGGGAGGTTCAGTCTGATGCTCGTCGTGGAGGACCTGGTCGCCGGCTACGGCGACGTGCCGGTGCTGAACGGGATCTCGCTCTCGGTGGAGCAGGGAGAGATCGTGGCGGTGCTCGGCGCGAACGCGGCCGGCAAGACGACCATGCTGCGGGCCCTGTCCGGCGTCGTCGTCAAGTCGTCGGGCACCATCCGTTTCGAGGGCAACGACATCCAGGGCCTGGCCGGTCACAAGCGTGTCGGTCTCGGGCTGGTCCAGGTGCCTGAGAGTCGGCGCCTGTTTCCGCAGATGTCGGTGCGGGAGAACCTCGAGATGGGGGGCTACCTCGACGACGACAAGGAGCGCATCGAGGCCAACCTCGACCGGGTGCTCGGGCAGTTTCCCATCCTGCGTGAGCGCACCCACCAACTGGCGGGCCAGCTCTCCGGTGGCGAGCAGCAGATGTGTGCGATCGCCCGCGGCCTGATGTCGAACCCGAAGCTGGTCATGATCGACGAGCCGACCCTCGGACTGGCGCCGATGATCGTGGAGCAGATCTTCGAGCTGGTCAAGCAGATCCGTGACACCGGGATCGCGGTGCTGCTCGTGGAGCAGAACGCCACCAAGTCGCTGGAGATCGCCGACCGCGCCTACGTGCTGGAGCGGGGTGACATCGTCATGCAGGGCACTCCCGACGAGCTGAACAGCCAGGGCGAGCAGTTGCGTCGTGCCTACATCGGTCTCTGACCGACCTGCACGAACGGGGTGTCGCCTCAGGAGCCGGCGCTCGGCTCGGTGTCGGGGTGCTCGCCCCACATGCCTTCGGACTCGAGATGATCGGCCAGGAGCTCGCCGGCCTTCGACACGTGCTGGGACATCGCCTGCCTGGCCCGCTCCGGGTCGCCGTCGGCGAAGGCGGCGAGGATCGCTTCGTGGTCGTCGGCGGAGGCCTGGGTCCAGCCCGCGATCTTCGCGAAGAAGAGGCGGGGGCTGTAGCGGGTGGCGGTCGCGAGGAACTGCGAGAGCTTCGGCGCGTGTGCGGCAATGTTGATGGCCCGGTGGAACTCGTGGTTGAGCTGCTCCACCGCCTCGGCCTCGCCGCGCTCGTGCGCCTCGGAGAGCTGCGCCTGCAGGTCGCGCAGCTCGGCGAGCTCGCCGGCGGACAGCGCCGCACACGCTCGGGCGGCGAGCTCGCCGGCGAGGTAGGCCTGGACCTGGTAGATGTCGAGGATGTCGCCCTTGGTGAAGGGGGCGACCATGAAGCCGCGTCGCGGCTGCAGGATGACGAAGCCGTCGCCGCGCAGGGAGACGAGCGCCTCCCGCACGGGCGTCACGCTCGTGCCGAGCTGGGCGGCCAGCGTCTCCAGCCGCAGGAACTCCCCGGCACGCACCTGGCCCGAGACGATCAGGTCACGGACGTAGTTGCTGACGTCGTCAGACAGCTGCGGCCGCGGCGCGATGCGGCGGTTCGACGTCGTCATCGGGGGCTCTCTCCTTCATGTGGTAGGCGACGGGACCGGTGCGGCCAACGGTAGTCGGCAGGACGTCACGGTCTTGTCTCATGGGGCATCATGCATTATATATTAGACATGGATGTTACGAGTGCGGCTCCGTTCCTGGACGAGCAGGAGCGCGAGATCCTCAAGATGGTCGACGAGTTCGTCGACGACTACGTGGTCCCGCGGGTGCGCGACTACGAGGCCGACGACATCTACCCCGAGGACTTCATCGAGCGGATGAAGCAGCTCGGCTTCTTCGGCCTCCTCATCCCCACCGAGTTCGGCGGCATCGGCGTCAGCACCACGTGCTTCGCGCTCGTCACCGAGAGCCTGGCCCGGGGGTGGATGAGCCTGGCCGGCGCCATCGGCGGCCACTCGGTGATGTCCTACCTCCTGCGCGAGTTCGGCACCCGCGAGCAGCAGGAGCGATTCCTGCCGGGCATGGCAGACGGCAGCGTGCGCGTGACGATGGCGCTGACCGAGCCCTCCGGCGGCAGCGACCTTCAGGCCATGCGCACCCAGGCGATCTTCAACAGCGAGCGTGACGCGTACGTCCTCCGCGGCCAGAAGACCTGGATCTCCAACGCCCGCCGGTCCGGGCGTATCGCCGTGCTCTGCAAGACGGACCCGGCTGCGACGCCCGCCTACCGTGGGATGAGCGTGCTGTTCGTCGAGCCCCAAGAAGGTGTCACGGTCTCAGGCAACCTGCCCAAGCTCGGCTACAAGGGCGTCGAGGCCTGCGAGATCGGCTTCGACGACGCCCTCGTCCCGGCGCGGGACGTCATCGGCGGCGAGCCAGGTGCCGGCTGGCACCAGATGATGCGGAGCCTCGAGGTGGGTCGGATCCAGGTCGCCGCACGCGCGGTCGGAGTCGCCCAGGCGTCGCTGGACGCCGCGCTCGACTACGCCCAGCAGCGCCAGACCTTCGGCAAGCCGATCTGGCAGCACCAGGCCGTCGGCAACCGGATCGCGGACATGGCCACCAAGGTGCGGGCCGCCCGGTTGCTCGTGCTCGATGCGGCGCGGCTGCTCGACGCGGGGCAGCGCGTCGACATGGAAGCCGGCATGGCGAAGCTGTTCGCCTCCGAGGTCGCGGCAGCGGCCTCCTTCGACGCGATGCGGGTGCACGGGGCCTACGGCTACTCCCGGGAGTACGACGTCGAACGCTACTACCGCGACGCGCCGCTCATGGTCATCGGCGAGGGCACGAACGAGATCCAGCAAGACGTGATCGCCCGTCAGCTCGTCCAGCGGTCGCAGGAGCGGGTCGCGCGAGGTGGTCGTCGATGACGAGGAACGAGTCCAGCCTCGGAGCCATCCCGGCTCCGGACACCGCCTCCACGCCTGACGGGCTTCCGGGAATCCGGGTCGACCATCGTGGCCCGGTCACCATCCTGACGCTCGCCGAGCCGCAGCGGCGCAACGCGATCAGTCTGGAAATGCGGCGCTCGCTGGCCAGCGCGCTGGTCGAGGCCGGTCGGGCCGACGGTTGCCGGGTGATCGTCATCACCGGGTCGGGCGGCAACTTCAGCGCCGGTGGCGACCTCACGTCGATGACGACCGACCGAGGTCCGGCCCTCGAGCGGCTCCACGCGATCGGCGACGTCGTGCGGCTCATCGTGCACAGCCCCAAGCCGGTGGTCGCCGCCGTCGACGGCTTCGCGTTCGGTGCGGGCCTTTCCCTTGCTGCTGCCTGCGATGCGGTGGTGGCGAGCCGCGACGCGCGGTTCGGCTGCGCCTTCAGTGGCGTCGGTCTCACCGCTGACGCCGGCCTGCACTGGAGTCTCCCGGCCCGAGTCGGCGCCGGCCGGGCCCGGCTGATGATCATGGCGGGTCGCCCGGTCGACGCGGTCGAGGCGCAGACCTGGGGCCTCGTGGACGACGTGGTGGACGGACGGAGCCTGGACGCCGCCATCGCACTCGCCGAGGAGCTTGCGGTGCGAGCCCCACTGTCGCTGGCGGCCACGAAGGAGATCCTCGCCGCCGACGCAACCAGCCTCGACGAGGTGCTCGCGCGCGAGGCCGCCGCGCAGCTGGGACTGCTCGACACCGGTGACTTCACTGAAGGGCGGGCGGCGTTCTTCGAGAAGCGCCGCCCCGAGTTCCGGGGCCGGTGAGCCCGGTGCCCCGCAGAGTCCGAGAGGGAGAGGAAGGCGCATGAGGGCGAACGACACGCATGCACAGCCGGGGATGCTGCCCCTGGAGGGGATCACCGTGGTGAGCCTCGAGCAGGCGGTGGCCGCCCCCCTGGCGACGCGTCACCTGGCGGACCTCGGTGCCCGCATCATCAAGGTGGAGCGCGTCGACGGCGGCGACTTCGCACGCGCCTACGACGAGGCAGTGCACGGGGTGGCCTCCCACTTCGTGTGGCTCAACCGTGGCAAGGAGTCGGTCGCACTGGACCTGAAGTCAGAGGCCGGCCGGGAGATCCTGCACGAGCTGCTGGGCACCGCGGACGTCCTCATCCAGAACCTCGCCCCGGGCGCGGCGCGCCGGCTCGGCTGCGGCGCGGACCAGCTCCGGAGCCGGCGCCCCGACCTCATCGTCGTCGACATGTCCGGCTACGGCTCTTCTGGACCCTTCGTCGACCGCAAGGCCTACGACATGCTCGTCCAGGCGGAGTCGGGGCTCATCTCGGTGACCGGGAGCCCGGAGCAGCCGGCGAAGACCGGGGTGCCCAGCGCCGACATCGCAGCCGGGCTGTACACCTTCTCGGCAGTGCTCAGCGCGGTGATCCGTCGCCTGCGCAGCGGTGAGGGCGCCAGCATCGAGGTCTCGATGTTCGACGCCCTGGTGGAGTGGCTCGGGCACCCGATGTACATGGCCATGTACG
>JBQCEF010000425.1:0-4537 GCA_051960495.1 Nocardioides sp.
CCACCGGCGCGGCTGCCACCCCCGTCCTGGACCAGCTCTTCGGCAGCGTGTGGCCCGAGCGCGACCTGCCGGCACGTCCCCGCCTCGTGGCGGCGAGCCTGGCCGTCGGCCTGCTCGGCGCAGTCGTGATCCCGTTCCGCGACCTGGGCATCGGCACGTTCGTCGTGCTGGGCGCGGTCGGCGCACCGGCCCTCGTGACGCGGTGGCCGCGGCGCACGCCGTACCTGCTGGTCTCCACGGTCCTCGCCGTGCTGCTGCTCAGCACGCTCGCGCTGCGAGCCGCCGAGTGGATCTCGGTGCTCTGCGTGCTGGCCGCGTTCGGGGTCGCCGTCTCCGGGCTGGTGGACGCGCGGTCGGCGAATGGGGTGATCGCCTCGGCGTTCGCGGTGCCGCTCGCGGGCCTGCGCGGGATGCCGTGGCTCGGCCGCAGCCTCCGGACCGGCACCCCCGTGGGGCGCATGTGGCCGGCGCTGCGGACCGCGGTGGTGTCGCTCGTTCTCGTGGCGGTGTTCGGCGCGTTGTTCGCGTCGGCCGACGCCGTGTTCGCCAGCTGGCTCGACGCGCTGGTGCCCGACCTCACCGTCGACACGTTGGTGCTGCGGCTGTTCGTCGTGCTGGCCCTGGGCGGGCTGGCGCTGGCGGCGTCGTACGTCGCCCTCAACGCCCCGCGCGTGGAGACGCTGGCCTCGGGGCGAACCGCCCCCGTGAAGCGGGCTTTCGAGTGGCTGGTCCCCGTCGGGCTCGTGCTGGCGCTCTACGTCGGGTTCGTGGCCGCGCAGGCCACCGCGATGTTCGGCGGGCACGACTACGTGCGGACGACGACCGGCCTGACCTATGCGGACTACGTGCACGAGGGTTTCGGCCAGATGACCGTCGCCACGCTGCTGACGCTCGTCGTGGTCGCCGTGGCGGCACGCAAGGCGCGACGGGCCACCGAGCGGGAACGGCTGCTGCTGCGTGGCGTGCTCGGGGTGCTGGGTCTGCTCACCCTGGTCGTGGTGGCCTCCGCGCTCTTCCGGATGCACTTCTACGAGGATGCCTACGGCTTCACCCGGCTGCGCCTGCTGGAGTCGGTTTTCGAGGGCTGGCTGGGACTCGTGGTCGTGCTCGTCCTCGCCGCGGGCGTCCGCCTCGACGGCTGGTGGGTCCCCCGCGCGACGGTGCTCACCGCCGGCGCCGCCCTCCTGGGGCTCGCGCTGCTGAACCCCGACGGTTACGTCGCCGAACGCAACGTCGCGCGGTACGCCGAGACCGGCAAGGCCGACTGGGGCTACCTCGCCGGCCTGTCGGCCGACGCCGTGCCCGCGCTGGCGGGACTACCTGCCGATGCCGCTCGGTGCGTGTTCGGACCGGAGGCCGTGTCGCACGACGACTGGCTGGAGTGGAACCTCGGCCGGGCGCGGGCGGAGGGCCGCACGCTCGACGCGGAGGCCGCCTGCCCCTCCCGTTGAGCCGCGCCTCGTTCCCCGTCGAGCCGCGCCTCGTTCCCCGTCGAGCCGCGCCTCGTTCGCGGTCGAGTGGGGGATTCTTCGCCGCTCAGGACGGCAGCGCGGCGACCGCCTCCACCTCGACGAGCTGGTCGGGGTAGCCGAGCATGCCGACCCCGAGCAACGTGCTGGGGGCGTCGTGGTCCCCGAACGCGGCGCGGACGACGTCCCAGACCGCGACGAGGTCCTCGCGACGGGACGAGGCGACGTACACCGTCGACTTCGCGACGTCGGTCAGCTCCGCACCGGAGGCCCCAAGCGCGGCGACCAGGTTCCTCATGACGCGCCGCGCCTGGGCGGTGTAGTCGCCGGGCGCGACGACGGCGCCGGCATCGTCGAGGGGGCAGGCACCGGCCGTGAACACCAGGCTGCCCGGCGCCGTGACGGCGGCGTAGGCGTAGGGGACGTCGTCGGTCAGGGCGGCGGCGCGGACCAGGGAGACGGGGCTCATCCGGGCATCCAAGCACCGGCGCCGCCGCGGGTCACACCGGTTTTTCGTCCAGCGCGGCGCTCTCGGCCGGGCCGACCTCGGCGGCGTGGGCGATCTGCGCGAAGGACCGCCACATCGTCACGGTCAGGATGATCGAGCCGACGAAGCCGAACCAGAACGGCGCGAGTACGCCCCACTGCTGGGCGATCGCGCCGCCGATCAGGGACCCGAGTGCCAACCCGCCGACGGAGCCGATCAGGTAGACGCTGGTGACCCGGCCGAGCAGGTGCTCGGGCACCGCGCGCTGCCGCACCGTCGTCGAGGTCGACCCCCAGACCATCGCGTGCACGCCGAAGATCGCCATCATCAACCCGGCCACCCACGCCGTCGACGTGAGCGCGAGCACCAGGTGGGTGATGGTCTCCACGACGAGCCCGATGCGCATGAGCTGTGCCATGGAGAACCGCTGCTCCAGCCACTGGTACGCCGTCGTCCCCACGAGGCTGCCGAGGGCGCCCACCGTCATCAGCAGCCCGAAGCCGACCTCCCCCAGACCGAGCCGCTCGTGGGCGTAGAGCACGTAGACGGAGAACGCCGCACCGAAGGTGACGTTGAACGCGGTGAGCGTGAGGGCCAGAGTGCGCACCGGCGCGTGCCCCCACAGCCAGCGCATCCCCTCCGCGACGTCGTGGCGCATCGACCGTCCGGACGGCTCGCGGACCGTCGCCGGAAGCCGCAGCCGGCTGATCAGTACCGCCGCGAGGAGGAAGCAGACGGCGTTGACCCCGAACGGGATGGCGCTCCCGGTGGCGAACAGGAAGGCGCCGATCGGCGGTCCGGCCAGCTGGTTGCCCAGGATCGCCACCCCGAAGAAGCGCGAGTTCGCGACGCCGAGGTGCTCCTTGGGGACGGCGGTGGCCACCAGCGTGCTCGAGGCGTTGTCGGCGAACGTCTCGGCGGTGCCGAGCAGGAACATCGCGAGCAGCACGATCCAGACCTCGACCACGCCGGTGGCCACGCTGAGCGCCAGCAGGCCGAGGACCGTCGCGCGGCAGAGGTCGACGGTGACGGTGAGCAGCCGCCGGTCGACGCGGTCGATCAGGGCGCCGGCAGCCACCCCGAACAACAACCACGGGAGCTGCTGGAGGAAGACCGCCATCGCGACCGCGAACGGGTCACGGGTCACCGACGCGACCAGCAGCGGGCCGGCCGCCAGCATGATGCCGTCGGCGACGTTGGACACCGACGACGAGGCGAACAGCCAGCGGAAGTTGCGCCCGAGGCGGGCGGGGAGCAGCAGCTCGATCACTGGCCGGATTCTCCCGGACCCCGGCCCCCGCCCACCACCGCTTTTCGAAGCGCGCCTCGTTCGGCGCCGACGCGCCCGGTGAGGCCCGCTTGTCGAAATCAGGCGCGGCTCGACGCCGAATCATGCGCGGCTCGACGCCGAATGGGGCGCGGGTCAACGGGAGGGGAGGCCGGAGATGGCGACGCCGGAGCGAGTCTTGTAGCGCTTGTTGATCGAGATCAGCACCGCGGTCAACGGTTCGAGCTGGCGGGCCAGCCGCAGCCGCCCGGCGTCGACGCCGTCCCGGCCGGTGACCGCCCGCGCGAGCCCGATGACGACCTCCTTAGCCTCGGCGTCGTCGCCGCAGACCAGGACGTCCTCGTGGTCGAGGTAGTCCGCCTCGCCCCACAGCGAGGGCGCGGACACGTGGTGGAAGGCGCCGGTGACGCGGGCGTCCGGCACGATCGCGGCCGCGGACTCGGCCGCGCTGCGCTCGACGGGGAGCCCGTAGGGACCCTGCTTGTCGAAGCCGAGGGGGTTCACGCAGGAGACGACGACCTTCCCCGCGAGACCTCCGGCCAGCGCGGTCACGAGCTCGTCGTGCCCGTCGTACGGCACCGCCAGCACCGCGACGTCGGCGCCGTCGAGAGCGTCCGCGTTGGTGGCGCCGCGCACCGCGGCCTCCGGCAGCCGCTCGCGGATCTCCGCGGCGGTCGCTTCCGCTCGCTCCGCGGAACGGGAGCCCAGGACCACGGTGTGACCGTGCTTCGCCCATCGGTAGGCCAGGCCCCGGCCCTGCGGACCGGTCCCGCCGATCACCGCGATGGTGTACGTCGTCACATCGGCTCCTTCACGAGACGTCTGGTCGCCACTGTCGAATCATGACAGTGTTGCTGTGACAGTTGGCCGGCCACCCGCCAGGTGGGACGTCGCCGTGGCCGCCGAGCACGCCCGAGAAGGACGGTAGATGAAGCTCTCCACGATGCTGATGTATGCGGGGAACCCCCGTGACGCCGCGGACCAGGTCGTCTCCTGGGAGCGCGCCGGGCTCGACACGGTGTGGGTGGCCGAGGCCTACGGTTTCGACTCCCCCACGCTGATGGGCTACCTGGCCGCGAAGACCGAGACCATCGAGATCGGCTCGGCGATCCTGAACATCTATTCGCGCACGCCGGGCGCACTGCTGCAGACCGCGGCCGGTCTCGACAATGTCTCCGGAGGCCGCGCCATCCTCGGCCTGGGCGCCTCGGGCCCGCAGGTGATCGAGGGCTTTCACGGCGTCCCCTACGAGAAGCCGCTGGTCCGCACCCGGGAGATCATCGAGATCATCCG
>JBQCEF010000426.1:0-6028 GCA_051960495.1 Nocardioides sp.
CCGCGGAGGAACTCGTCCTCGTCGAAGGCCTTGATGCGCAGCTCGAAGTGGCCCTCGCCGATGGCGTCGAAGGCGCGGTTCACCCGGCCCGGCAACGCCTCTGCGAACTCCTTGGCCTCGAGCATCGAGGAGAGCATCGCGGCGGGGGAGCTCTTCATCGAGGTCTTCATCAACCCGGTCGTGTGCCGGCGCAGTGCCTCGATCGGCTCGAACTCCGGGTCGAGGACGGTCGCGACCTGGTCGAGGTTGAGCATCGCCTTGCCGAGCATCGTGAGCTCGGGGTCCATCCGCAGGCCGCACTCGCCGGCCTCCCGGATCAGGTTGAGCACCATGGACCCGAGCTCGAGGTCGGCCATGGAGGAGCTCGCGGCGCGCGCCACGACCCGGGCGACCGCACGCTCGAAGCGGACCGGGTCGTAGTCGGGCAGCTCCTGCCCGAGGGTGCGGGCCGCGCGCACCACCTCGTCAGGTCGCGCGTCGGCCAGTGCGAGCAGCAGCTTCAGGAGCTTCTCCCGGTGGGCCGGGGCGACCCGCGCGACCATGCCGATGTCGAGCAGCACCAACCGGTTGTCGTCGGTGACCAGGATGTTGCCTGGGTGCGGGTCGGCGTGGAACACACCCTCGACGAGCACCTGGCGGATGTAGGCGCCGAACAGGTCGTCGGCCAGGGCCGCCCCGTCGAGCTCGAGGCGCCCGAGCGGCCCGAGGTCGGTCACCTTCCGACCGGGAACGTAGTCCATCGTCAGGACCCGGCTGGTCGTGAAGTCCGGGTAGGGCTCCGGAACCACGAGCCGAGGCTGGTCGGCGACGATGCCCGCGATCGTGACGAGGTTCTCCGCCTCGCGGCGGTAGTCGAGCTCGTCGATCAGCGAACGGCGGAACTCCTCCAGGAGGTCGGCGATCGCGAACCGGTGTCCGAAGTCGGTGTGGGCGTCGAGCAGGGTGGCGATCTCGCGCAGCACCTCCATGTCCTCGACGATCTGTTCGCGGATGTCGGGCCGCTGCACCTTCACCACCACCTCGCGGCCGTCGCGCAGGGTCGCGCGGTGCACCTGGCCGAGCGAGGCCGCGGCCAACGGGGTCGGGTCGAAGGACGGGAAGACCGTGGAGAGCCGCACCCCCAGCTCGGAGGAGACGATGCGCTCGACCTGCTCGAAGGCGAACGGCTCCACGCTGTCCTGGAGCCGGGCCAGCGCGTCGACGTACGCCGGGCTGATCAGGTCCACGCGCGTGGACAGCATCTGGCCGAGCTTGATGTACGTCGGCCCCATCGCCTCGAGGTCGTCGGCGAGGCTGGCCGCTGCGTCGGGGTCACCGGCCGCGAGCTCGTCGTCGGGCAGGCCCGTGTCCAGCCCGGCGCTGCGGATCAGGTCGCCCCGGCCGTGCTTGACGAGGAGCGCCGCGAGGGCACGGTACTGGGGCGCGTGCTTGGCCTTGGAACGCAGGGACATGCTCGCAACCTACCCGGCCGCAGCACGCTTCCGCCGCCGCGTCACCTGTCCGCCGTCGTGAACCGACGGCTGCCGGCGATCACGCTGTCGGCCAGCTCTCCCATCGTCAGCCCGTCGGCGAACGCCCGCGCGCGCAGCCGTGACATCGCCACGTCGATGTCCGCGTCCAGCTGGACCATCACCATGCCGGCTGCCTGGTGCACCGCGATCGGGTGCTCACGTCCGCCCGGCATGTCTGCCTCCGTGAGCTCGAGCAGCTCCTGACCGATGTCCTCCGCGGCCTGCAGGCCCGCACGCAGCTGCACTGCGCTCAACGGGCCGGCCAGGCGGCGGTACAGGTCGACGCGCCCCAGCATGACGGCGCCGATCAGGATCGGGAAGGCGAACACCGCGCCCGCCCCCGCCCGGCTGGCCGCCCCGGCGTAGACCGCCCAGCGAGGATCGTCGCCGCCGTCCCCGCCGTCTTGTGCAGACAGGTCGGCGACGAGCACGGTCAGGCCGGTCGACGTCGCGGTGATGCAGGGGCCCTCGCCGAGCAGCAGCTGCAGGTCGTCCAGGGCCGTGGACACGGCGTCGGTGGTGAGCATGTTGATCGAGGTCCCCACGGCCGAGAACATCGTGACGCCCCCGCCGTCGGTGCCGGTGTCGTACACGCACGTGTCGCACAGCACTCGTATCAGCCGTCGGCTGACCGACTCTGGCCCCCGTGCCTGGTATTCGGAACCGCCGTGCACAAGACAAATCCGTCTCAGCCCTGGTTCGCCCTGCCGGTTCCTCCTGTCGGGCGTCGCGGGCCCGATGGCGGCGCTGAGCGGGACCTTCGCCCCCTGCCACGATGGTGAGACCTCGTCAGGCTGGATGCGCAGGTCCGCCGGCCGACCACCGACCGGCGAAAGCGACTCGCGCCAGGAGGCCGACGATGACCGTCTTGCAGGACAACCCCGACGAGCTGCGCTCTCTCGTCTACGACGTGGTGGCCGACGGCGCCTGGACGACGTCCGACGTGGTCGCCTCGGTGGCGATCGACTTCACCGTCGACCGGGCCGACGTGGTGGCCACGCTGTGGGACCTCGTCGACGAAGGCGCCCTGCGCTATGACTGCGCCGCGCAGTTCCCGGGCTTCCGCCCTGCGTGAGGGCGGCTTGCGTCCTGCGTGAGGACGGCGCCGGGGCCCGCCGGGTCAGCTCGTCGCGGCGCTTCCCGCACTGAGCTGCCGGGCAGCTGCGACCGCGTCGGTGAAACGCCACCGCCGATCGACCGTGGCCCTCGGCGGCTCGCCCCCGTGACGGTGGTCGCGGCGTTGCACCGCGCCGGACGCAGTGCGCGACTGCGCTGCCTGTCGGGACGTCGTGGCGTTCGGGGACTCGGGGACCTGGTCGGGGGATCGGTTCATCCGGCGCTCTCCTGAGGGATACCGGCGAGCGCCAGCTCCAAGGTGGCGTGGGCGCGCGCATCGGTGCGGGTCGGTCGGGTGAGCATGACGCGCGACACACGGGCGTTCAGCAGGCGGAGCAAGTCGCGATCGTCGTCGAGCCGCGACCTGAGCTCCTGCGCTGCGTTCTCGGGGCACCAGCCCCGCGACCGCACCACCCGGAGAAGCACCGCTGCTGCGTAAGCGAGGCGGGTCTGCCTGGGGGAAGGGGTCAGGCTTGCCGTGTAGATGGCCATGTCCACGTCCGAGGTGGTCATGCCGCCGGGTTCTGGGGCGGCGCTCCACTGGCTGAGCAGGGAGGGTGAGCAACGCGAGGACCGTAGCAACGCCGTGCCGCGACGGTGAACCCCGCAAGGCCAGAACCACCCGATGGGACTACGTCGGACGCCCTCGATGTCCGGGTACGCCCGCATCTACCGACGCTTCGTCGAGATCGCTCAGCAGTTCCCCGGCCAGCACCGACCGGGCGAGCTCGTGGACCGTGCGGCGTTGCCTGCGCGCCTGCGAGCGCAGCGCCGAGAACGCCTCCTCGGACGAGATCCCGTAGCGGCCCACCAGGTAGCCCTTGGTCTGCTCGACGACGATCCGGGTGTCCAGGGCGTTCTGCAGCTGCGCGACCTTCTCCTGGGCCTCCTCGTGCGCCGGCCGCCACGCGTTCAGCCGCAGGTTGCAGATGAAGCCGCGCACCGACGGGTCGTCGAGCAGGTTGGTCAGGGTCGCCTCGGCCCAGACCCAGTCGTCGTGTGCCTTCACGCGCAGCTCGAACGCGGGGTGGGCGCCTCGCTGCGTGGCGACCTGCGACAAGAAGTCCGCCAGCGCGGTCAGGTCGTCGGGGTGGAACAGTGGCCGCACCGACTCGCCGATGATCTCGTCGGCATCCCAGCCGAAGAGCTGGTTCACCGCGGGGCTCGCGTAGGCAACCGTGGCGTCCGAACGCAGCACCAGAGCCGCGTCGGTGGACCGGTCCAGCAGCGGGTTGATGGCACTGCCGATGTGGGTCGAGACCCCGACGATGCCGACCAGCACGCCGTCCTTGTAGATGCCGGAGTCGGTGACGAGCGCGGAAAAGATCGTGCCGTCCTTGCGACGCACCGGGAAGCTGCCGGACCACGGGATGCCCGCGCGCAGCGCGGCCATGATCTCGGCGCCGGTCTTCTGGTCGACGGCGGGGACGGTCAACGTCGCGATGTTCTGGCCGAGCGCCTCCTCGGCGGTCCACCCGTACATCTGCTCGGTCGCAGGGTTCCACGACACCACGACACCGTCCACGTCCGTGGCGATCACCGCGTGGCCCAGCGCCTCGAGCTGGTCCTGCGCGTCGAAGCCTGGCATCGCATCGCCTTCACGTGACGGGCCCGGAGGCCTTCAGGCAGTCAGTCTATGGCGGTTGTCCAACGGGACAGCGCGGGCCGAACGGCCCTAGTTCGCTACCAAACGGACCAGCCGCAGGCCCCCGGTCGCCCTCCGCGAGCCTCGGAATGACGAGAGCCGCAGGTGCATGTTGCATGCTGACCTGCGGCTCTCCGCTTGTGGGCAGGGGCGGGGTCGAACCGCCGACCTTCCACTTTTCAGGCGGACGCTCGTACCAACTGAGCTACCTGCCCAAGCGCCGGAAACTCTACAACACGGACACGGCCCCGAGGAATCGAGGCGGTCCCGCCGCAACCGGCGACAGCACCCGTGGAGACGACGAACGCCCCGGACCGTGAGGTCCGGGGCGTTCGCTCTGGGCGACCCCGACGGGACTCGAACCCGCGGCCTCCGCCGTGACAGGGCGGCGCGCTAACCAACTGCGCTACGGGGCCAGGTTGTGGTGCGGTGGTGCTTTCGTGCTGTTGTTTCAACGAGCGGCGCAATGCTAACCCACCGCTGTGCTCGCTTCCGAATCGGGATCCGGAAGGTCGCACCCCCAACGGGATTCGAACCCGTGCTACCGCCGTGAAAGGGCGGGGTCCTAGGCCACTAGACGATGGGGGCTTATTCCCTCGAAGAGGCCGTCGGGCACGACTGCCGTCGGGGACCGCAAAAGCATAGGGCTCCACTCCCCAGCCGACAAATCCGGCGCCGGGGAAGGTGCCGCGGGCGATCGGCGTGCGAGGACGTCGGGGATGATGGCCGCGTGATCGAGATGAGCCGACAGCGCTTCGAGGAGCTCGTCGCCGAGGCGATCGACCAGGTGCCGGGCGAGCTCTACGCCTTGGTCGACAACTGTGTGGTGCTGGTCGAGGACGACCCCCCGGCCGACGACCCCGTCCTGCTCGGGCTGTACGACGGCACTCCCCTCACCGAGCGTGGCGGCGACTACACGATGGTGCTCCCGGACCGGATCACGATCTTCCGCAACCCGACGCTGGAGATGTGCGAGGACGAGGACCAGGTCGTCGAGGAGGTCAACATCACCGTGGTGCACGAGATCGCCCACCACTTCGGCATCGACGACGAGCGGCTGCACGAGCTCGGCTACGCGTGAGCCGGTCCAGCCCCGGCGGGGCCGTGGGACGGCCCCGGCAGGCCGTGGAGCGCCTCAGTGGTGCGTCTCGTGCTCGTGGTCGGCGTGCGCGGGCGCCTCGAACTGGATCGTGGAGTGCTCGACGTCGAACTCGTCGCTGATGCAGCGCTGCAGCTCGTCGAGCATCGTCCCGAGGTGCCCGTCGTAGAAGCAGGAGTCGTCGACCACGACGTGGGCGGTCAGCACGGGCAGGCCGGTGGCGACCTGCGAGGCGTGCAGGTCGTGGACGTCGTGCACGTGCGGCAGCGAGAGGATCCGGCCGCGGATGCCCGCGAGGTCGAGGTCCTTCGGGGTCGACTCGAGCAGCACGTCGACCACCTCGCGCAGCAGGCCCACCGTGCGCGGGATGATCAGCGCGCCGATCAGCATCGACGCCAGCGGGTCGGCCTGCAGCCAGCCGGTCAGCGCGATGACCCCCGCCGCGACCAGGACCGCCACCGAGCCGAGCGCGTCGTTGAGCACCTCGAGGAACGCCGCGCGCATGTTCAGGCTCTCGCCGCGTCCGGAGGCCAGCACCGCCAGACCGACGAGGTTCCCCACGAGACCGACTGCGCCGAAGACCAGCATGATCCCCGGCGTCACGTCCGGCGGGTCGAGCAGGCGGCGTACCGCCTCGACGAGCACGAAGACGCCGAC
>JBQCEF010000427.1:0-3299 GCA_051960495.1 Nocardioides sp.
GACAAGCTGGTTCAGGCCCTGGGCATCACCACCCTGAGCAAGTCCCAGGTCTCGCAGATGGCCAAGGACCTCGACGCGCACGTGGAGGAGTTCCGGACCCGCCGGCTGGCCGAGACCGGGCCGTTCACCTTCGTGGCCGCCGACGCACTCGTGCTCAAGGTCCGCGAAGGCGGCCGGGTGGTGCCCGTGCACGTGCTGGTCACCACCGGCGTGAACCCCGACGGGCCTCGCGAGATCCGCGGCGTGCAGGTCACCACCAGCGAGGACGGCCCCGGCTGGCTGGCGTTCTTCCGCGACCTCACCGCCCGCGGCCTGACCGGCGTCAAGCTCGTCACCTCAGACGCGCACGCCGGTCTGGTGGCCGCGATCGGCGCGACCCTGCCCGGCGCCGCCTGGCAACGCTGCCGCACCCACTACGCCGCGAACCTGATGTCCGCCACGCCCAAGAGCTCGTGGGGCTGGGTCAAGGCGCTGCTGCACTCGATCTACGACCAGCCCGACGCCGAGGCGGTGCACGCCCAGTTCGACCGCGTCGTCGACGCCCTGCAGGAGAAGCTCCCCTCCGTCGCTGACCACCTCGATGACGCCCGCGCCGACATCCTGGCGTTCACCGCGTTCGCCAAGAAGATCTGGCGTCAGATCTGGTCCAACAACCCCAACGAGCGGCTCAACCGCGAGATCCGACGCCGCACCGACGTGGTCGGCATCTTCCCCGACCGGCCCAGCATCATTCGTCTCGTCGGCGCAGTCCTGGCCGAACAGCACGACGAATGGGCCGAAGGCCGCCGCTACCTCGGACTCGACGTCCTCGCCCGATCTCAGGCCCTCGACACCACCACCGACCAGGAGATGAGTGAACCAGCCCATCAGGCCATCACGGATCCACCAAGGGCGAGGGATCACCGGTCGTACACCACGTCACCGGACTTGACCATTTGTCTGCATGATTTGCCGCCGGGATGGTGTCGAGGCCCACGACTCCTTCGCCACACGCCACCAGAATCGCATGAGCGCCATCCGGCCGGTAGCAAAGGCAACGCGAGCGACCCACGCCACGAATGGGCCCGGGCGCCCCGAGCAGTACCGCCTCGTTGCCCCGACTGGGAGGGACTTGTCGGTGTGAGGAAGTCCGGCCGTGCGGTCGAGTGCAACATGCGCGGTTCGCTAGCGGAAGGGACCAGTGCGAGTCCCGGGTCGGTGGTCTATTGACTCGCGGAGTTCTTCTCGGCTCGCGTGTGCCCCTTCCCGCGGGGCCGGCGTGGCCACGGCGGGCCGCAGGCGGTCCCTGGTGATCGCGAGCAGGTCGGTGTGGACGGATGAGTGGATCGGGATGTACAGCTCCCGGGCTGGACTCACAGGCTCCCCGGTGCCGTCGACGATCTGGGGCGCCTTGACGCCGACGAAGTAGAGTTTCTCGGCGACGCCCTGCTCGATGATCGCCGCCACTCGCGCGTCGATGCGGGTGAAGAGCTTGTCGAGGTCGCGCAACGGCTCGGGCCTCGTGACCTCTTCGACGTGCACCCGCCGCAGTCGGCTGACAGCGTTGGCAGTCTCCGCTGCGGCAAGCCCCCCACCGCCGACCAGTCCGGAGACGTTGCGGGTCTCGTCGATCAGCCGCTTGTAGGTCTGCTCACGCTCGAGCCACTTCTCGATCAGTTCGGGCGCGACGTTCGGCGCGCGCCGGGCTGCCTCGTGGGAGAGGATCCGCTGTCCGTCCATGACCCGTCGCAAGTTGAGCGCGGTCGGGAATTTCGACAGGTGCACGAGCATGTTGTGCTCGGCCTGGAGTACTCCTCCGATGCCGGGCAGCGGTCCCCCGTCGATGGTGGCCGAGGGCGGCCGCCAGCCCTTCTGGTCGACCGAGTAGTCCGGCTCGACGACGCCGGTGAAGGCGGCGCAGACCTGCGCGGCTCGGTCGAGGCGTGCGCGCTCGCGGATCGGGGCCCAGCCGGGAATGTTGTCGTAACGCTTGTCGAGCACGACCAGGCCTCTCGTCACCTCGGCCGCGTCCTGGAGGACGGTCATGCGCTCGGCGTGGGAAAGGCGGCCTTGGTCCATGAGTCCCGGGAAGTCGTGTTCGCCGAGGACCGCTGCCCGGGCGACCTGTCGCCAGCTCTCGACCAGCGCGAAATCCTGCGGCTTCGACAGATCGTGGAGGGATGGCATGCCGGCGTTTGACATGTTGATGCTCCGCGTGAGCCGGAACCGCAGTACCTCCGCCGGCACGCGCGACGACGTCCCTTCGAGGCCCGGTCGCGGGTCGGCCGCCACGACAGCGTGGAGGCACCACGCCAGCGCGGCGTACCGGTAACGCTGGATCAGGTGACCGAACTCCTCGCGCTGCTCGGGTGTGGTCGTCACCGGGATCGTCTGGGAGCCCGGGCCGCCGAGCCGCTGCTGGATCCGGTGCTGCCGTAGGAGCGTCGTCAACTCCTCCCGCAGCTGGCGACCGTTCGTCCCGTACGTCACGGACGGTCCAGTGCGCGGGCGTCCTCGAGCCTGGCGAGGATCAGCTCGACCTGGAGGCCGTCGACGCCGTGGTCGACGAGCTCCTCGATCGCCGCCTCAGCGACCGTGTAGAGGACGTCGCTCTTGTCGGTGAGGACCTCCGTGGTCGGAGGTACCTCGCCGCCGTGGATGGCGTCGAGCTCGAGGAGGACGTGCTCATACTCCACGGACGCGTCGATCGTGCGGGCATTGTCGGCGAGGGCCGCGACGTACGAGCGGGCCTCCGCGAGCGTGACTGCGTGAGCGAGCAGCATCAGTTCTTCCCTTCTGGTGCGGCGGCGCCTGAGCGGGTGCCGTCGGTGCCACGGTCGCGCCGGACGTACTCGGGATGGGCCGGCGCGACCGGGTCTGTGGAGAAGCTGGCCACGTCCGCGGCCTGGGCACCTTCGGCCGCGGCCAGGTAGCGGCGACCGAGGTGACGGCGGACTCCAGTCAGTTCGAATGCCTCGTTGCGGGACAGGCCCTGGTCGACGACTCGCAGTAGGGCCCGGCCGATCTCGACCTCGATGGCTGCGACCGCCTCGTGGGCGGTGGCGAGCGCCTTGATCCGTCGCCGGGCAAGGCGGGCGCCTTCCGCGACTCGCGCCCGTCGTACGGAGCCGAGCGGACTGCGTGCGTCGGCTCTCGCGATCAGCCGATCGATGTGCACCCTCGACTCACGCCTTCGTGCCCGCAGCGCCTTCGCGGTTTCGGTTCCCATGCGCCCTTCAAGCGCGAGAGCCAGAGCGAGCGGACACCTGACGCCACACCCCATGCACGCAGTGAGGACCGCTGCACCGAGGAAGCAGCGA
>JBQCEF010000428.1:0-7244 GCA_051960495.1 Nocardioides sp.
CCGAAATCCGGCCGGGGCCGCCCGGCACCGCGTTGGTAGCGTGCGGCCATGTCCGAGTGCGTCCCGTCCGCCGACGCTGCGCTCGAGGAGCTGCAGGGCCACGAGGCGTGGGCGGTCATCCGGCTGCGGGACAGCGACACGGTCACGCTCGTCGGCGGCACCCGGTCGGTGGTGGAGCGGCTCGGCGACATCCCGTTGCGCGACGGGCCGCCGGAGGCCGGCCGCCGGTTCGACAGCCTGGTGGCGGTGCCGTTCCGGCAGGTGGCCGAGCGCGGGTTCGAGGCCCACGACGACGGCACCCCGCTGGTCGTCGTACGGCTGGAGACCGAGCGCGAGATCCCGCTCGCCGAGCTCCTCGCGGCGCTGCCCCGGCAGCGCGTGGAGACCGACGGACCGGGCGGCTTCGAGACCTCCGACGAGGAGTACGGCGAGGTGGTCGCGCGGATCATCCGCGACGAGATCGGCAACGGCGAGGGCGCGAACCTCGTGGTCGGGCGCACCTACCGCGCCCACCTCCGTGACTGGAGCGCTGCGACCGCGCTCAGCGTGCTGCGCCGGCTGCTGGAGAACGAGCGCGGCGCCTACTGGACCTACTGCTTCTGGACCGGCGACCGGTTCCTGGTCGGCGCCAGCCCCGAGCGGCACGTGTCGGTGCACGGCGGCGACGTCCGGATGAACCCGATCAGCGGCACGTTCCGGCTGCCCCGCGGCGCCGACCCGGCCGAGCTCAAGGCGCAGCTGCTGGAGTTCCTCGCCGACGAGAAGGAGATCTACGAGCTCTTCATGGTCGTCGACGAGGAGCTGAAGATGATGTGCGACGTCTGCAACGAGGGCGGCCAGGTGCTCGGGCCGTTCCTCAAGCCGATGACCCACCTCGTGCACACCGAGTACCTCCTCGCCGGCCGCACCAGCCGCGACGTGCGTGACGTGCTGCGCGACACGATGTACGCCGCCACCGTCACCGGATCGCCCGTGGAGAACGCCTGCCGGCTCATCGCGAAATACGAGCCGGAGGGGCGCGGCTACTACGGCGCCGCCCTGGCCCTCGTCGGGCGGGACCGCGACGGCCGGCCGACCGCCGACTCGCCGATCGTGATCCGGACCGCGGACGTGTCGCCGCAGGGGGCGCTGAAGGTCACCGCGGGCGCGACGCTGGTGCGCGATTCCGTGCCCGCACACGAGGTCGCCGAGACGCACGCCAAGGCCGGCGGCATCCTCACCGCCTTCGGCCTGGTGCCCGCCGCGGACGCACCGGCCGAGGGGGTCGCCGAACTGACCCGCGACGAGGACGTGCTGATCGCGCTGGCCTCGCGCAACCAGCGGCTCAGCAAGTTCTGGCTGACCGACCAGGGCGGCTCGCCCCCGGCGCCGGAGCTCAAGGGGAGGTCCGTGGTCATCCTCGACGGCGAGGACGACTTCGTGAACATGCTCCGGCACGTGCTGTGGGTGATGGGGATGACCTCGACCGTCGTACGCCACGAGGACTTCACCCCCGGCGCGCTCGACGGGCACGACCTGGTCATCGTCGGGCCCGGTCCCGGCGACCCGCGCGACGCCGGGCACCCCAAGATCGCCGCGTTCTCGAGCGCTCTCGACGGCCTGCTGGCGTCGGGGCAGCCGTTCCTGGCGGTCTGCCTCGGCCACCAGGTGCTGTGCGGCAAGCTCGGGATCGACCTCGGCTACAAGGACATCGTGTTCCAGGGCACCCAGTCGCGCGTCGACCTCGGGCCGGCACTCGGCGGGCGCGAGGAGAACGTCGGCTTCTACAACACGTTCGTCGGGCGGGCTCACCAGCCGCTGCCGGAGGGAGTCACCGTGGCGGCCGACCCGGTGACCGGCGACGTGCACCTGGTCAGCGGGCCGCACTTCCGCGGGATCCAGTTCCACGCCGAGTCGATCCTCACCGAGCACGGCTACGAGCTGATCCACGACCTGGTCCTCGACCTGCTGCGATGAACGGACCGCCGGCCGGGGTCCGGGCGGCTCGGGTCGTCCCTCACGTCGTGGTCGTGGACCACCACGACTCCTACACCTGGAACCTCGTGCACCTGGTCGCCGGCGTCATCGGCACGCTCCCCGACGTCGTCGAGCACGACGAGGTGAGCGTGGAGGAACTGCAGCGCTACAGCCACGTCGTGCTCTCCCCGGGCCCGGGTCATCCCGCCAACCGGGGGGACTTCGCGCTCGGGCGTGCGGTGTTCGACCTCGGCGTCCCCGTGCTCGGGGTATGCCTCGGCATGCAGGCGCTGGTGACGTCGTACGGCGGGGAGGTCGGCCGGGTGCTGCCGGCGCACGGCGAGGTGGCGCGGGTGGCCCACGACGGGACGGGGGTGTTCGCAGGGCTGCCCTCGTCGTTCGACGCAGTGCGCTACCACTCGCTGGCAGCGCTGGCAGTGCCCGACGTGCTCGTGGCGAACGCGTGGTGCGACGGCCCGAACGGGCGGGTCGTGATGGGGGTGCGGCACGGCGACCTCCCGCTGTGGGGCGTGCAGTTCCACCCCGAGTCGGTGCTGAGCGAGCACGGGGCGGCGATGGTCCGGAACTTCCTGGAGCTGACGTGATCGGCGACCCGGCCGAGGTGTTCGAGGAGCTCGCCGGCCGTCACGAGCGGATGTTCTGGCTCGACGGCGGTGGAGCGCGGCCGTGGTCGGGACGCCGTTCGGTGCTCGGCTTCCTCGCCGACGAGGACGTCTCCCTGACGTACGACGCCGCCGCGCGCGAGGTGACCCGCCACCGGCACGGCCGCGCCGAGGTCGTGGGTGACGACGTCTTCGCCGTGCTCGCCGAGGAGGTGGCACGCGACGCCGGCGATGGGTCGGTCAGCTGGGTCGGATACCTCGGCTACGCCAGCCGGCCGGACCTGCCCGCCGCCGTCGAGCCGGCCGGATCCGACCGGGTCCCCGACGCGATCTGGATGCGGGTGCGCGACCCGCTCGTCATCGAGCACGGCCCGTCGGACGCGGCCGGAAGCGAGGCTGGCGGCGCCCCCCAGCCAGGCACCCCCGCCACCTACCGGGCCGCCTTCGACGAGGTGCAGGGCCAGCTCCACGCCGGCAACTCCTACGAGGTGAACCTGACCTACCGCGAGCACCTCGAGGCGGCGGTGGACCCGGTCCAGGCCTACCTGCGGCTGCGCGCGCTCAACCCCGCCCCCTACGCCGGCTACCTCCAGCACGGGGGCGTGAGCCTGCTCAGCTCGAGCCCGGAGCGTTACGCGACGATCGACCGGCACCGGTGGGTGGAGACCAGACCGATCAAGGGCACCACCCCGCGCGGCGCCACCCCCGAGGAGGACCGGGCGCTGGCACACTGGCTGGCGACCGATCCGAAGTACCGCGCCGAGAACCTGATGATCGTGGACCTCCTGCGCAACGACCTGTCGATGGTCTGCGAGCCGGGCACGGTGACGGTGCCGCAGCTGATGCAGGTCGAGTCCTACCCGTCTGTGCACCAGCTGGTCTCCACGGTCCGCGGCCGGCTGCGCGACGGGGTGGGCACGGTCGAGGCGCTGCGGGCGTTGTTCCCGGCCGGCTCGATGACCGGGGCGCCGAAGCTGCGGACGATGCAGATCATCGAGCAGGTCGAGGAGACTCCGCGCGGGGTCTACTCCGGCGCCTTCGGGTGGATCGGCGGCGACGGGCGGGCCGATCTGGGCGTGGTGATCCGGTCGCTGGTCGGGCAGCGGCGCGGAGCGTCGTACGCCTATGTGCTGGGCACCGGCGGCGGGATCACGGTGCGCTCGGACGTCGCGGAGGAGTGGGTCGAGACGCGGTGGAAGGCCGAGCGACTGCGCCGGGCGCTGGAGCACGGCTGACCGGCCGCGGCAGCGGCGGCAGCGGCACCGCCGGACGTGGTCCGCCCGACAGGCCGGGGGAGCCTGCCGGGCGGCATTCAGGGGGCGGGGAGCGTCAGGACGTCGCGTTGCCCGCGTCGCTGCCCAGCGTCGCCGTCACGGTCTCGGTCTTGTCGCCGGACCCCGCGTGCACCACGGTCAGCGTGACCTGGTCGCCCGGCCGGTGGCCGCGGATGGTCGCGACCAGCGACTGGTAGCCGGTGATGACGATGTCGTCGACCTTCGTGACCACGTCGCCGCGCTCGAGGCCTGCGTCAGCGGCGGCCGAGTTGGGGTCGACCCGCTCGATGCCGGCGCCGGTGACCAGGCCGTTCTTGCTGGTCGCGTCCACGACGCCGACGCCGAGGCGGGCGTGCGTGGGGGTCTGGCCGTTCTCGAGCTGGTCGACGACCGGGAGCACGTTGTCGATCGGGATCGCGAACCCGAGGCCGATCGAGCCGGCCTGCCCCGACGTGGTCGCGGCCGTACGGATCGAGGAGTTGATGCCGACGACCTCACCGCGCATGTTCACCAGCGGGCCACCGGAGTTGCCGGGGTTGATCGCCGCGTCGGTCTGGATCGCCGGGTACGTCGTCGCCGTGCCCTGGGTGTCGCCGACGGACACCGGCCGGTGCAGCGCGCTGACGATGCCGGTCGTCACCGTGGCGTCGAGGCCGAACGGCGAGCCGATCGCCACCACGCCCTCGCCGACGTCGAGCTGGTCGGAGTGGCCCAGCGTCGCCGGGTCCAGCCCGGACACGCCACGCGCCTTGATCACCGCGAGGTCGGTCAGCGGGTCGGTGCCGACGATCGTGGCGGGGGCGGTCGTGCCGTCGTTGAAGCTGACCGTCATCCGGCCGCCCTGCGCACCCTCGGCGACGTGGTTGTTGGTGAGGATCTCCCCGTCGGAGCTGAGGATGATGCCCGATCCGGAGCCAGAGCCCTGCGGGCTGATCACGGTGATCTTGACGACCGAGGGGAGGACCTCGGCGGCGACCTTCTCGGCGGAGCCGTTGGCGGCCGGGGTGTCCTTGGTGTCGGAGACCGTGGAGGTGGTGGGGCTCGTCGAGGGTGACGCAGGGGCAGAGTCGCCCTCGACAAGTCCGTCCACCACGTTGAACCCGGCTGCGCCAGCCAGACCGCCGAGTCCACCGACCACGAGCGCCGCCGTCAGGATCCCGGCGACGACGCCCTTGCTCGGTCGAGACACTTCCCGCGGCGCCGGGTTGCCAAACCCGGGCTGGGCGAACCGGTGCGTGTGCTCGTACGACGGGTAGGGGGGCGGGGTCGCAGCGGGCATCTGGTCCTGGGGGGGAAGGTGCTCGTTCATGTCCTCGAGCATGTCCCGCGATCCTGAAACAGGACTGAGAGGTCCCTGGGACTAGGTCGTGAGGTTGCCGGTGGCCTGCTCGCTCGGCCGGGACTCCTCCGCCGGGGCCGCCGCGGTGCCGGGCAGCGTCAGCCGCAGCGCGGCGCCACCGCCCTCGGCGTCACCTGCGGTCACGCTGCCGCCGTGCCGCTCGGCGACCTGGCGCACGATCGAGAGCCCGAGGCCGGAGCCGGGCATGGTCCGCGACTCCTTGGACCGGTAGAACCGGTCGAACACGTGCGGCAGGTCCTCATCGGGAATGCCGTGCCCCTGGTCGGCCACCAGCAGCGTGCCGTGCTCGAGCCGCACGGTGACCACGCCGAGCGGCGGGCTCCACTTCGCGGCGTTGTCGAGCAGGTTCGTCACCGCGCGCTCCAGGGCGGCGGACTCGCCGACCACCCACCACGGATCGAGGTGTACGTCGAAGTGCAGGCTCGTGGCGCGGCGTCGTACCCGGTCCACCGCCCGCGCGGTCGTCTCGGCGAGGTCCACCGGCTCAGGGGTCGTCGGGGTCGGCTCGTCGCGGGCGAGCTCGGTGAGGTCGCCGATCAGCGTGGTGAGCTCCTCGATCTGGAACCGGATGTCGTGCCTGAGCTCGGCGCGCGACTCCGGCGACAGCCCGCCGCGGGCGTCTGCCTGGACGAGCAGGTCGAGGTTCGTGCGCAGCGAGGTGAGCGGGGTGCGCAGCTCGTGGCCCGCGTCCGCGACGAGCTGGCGCTGCCGGTCGCGCGAGGCCGACAGCGCGGCGAGCATCGCGTTGAACGCCGAGGCGAGCCGGGCGATCTCGTCGTTGCCCTCGACCTCGATCGGGTCGAGCTTCTCGGTGCGCGCGATGTCCTCGGCGGCGTCGGTGAGCCGGCGGACGGGGCGCAGGCCGTTGCGGGCGACCGCCCAGCCGGAGAGCGCCGCGGCAACGACGCCGGCCAGGCCGAACAGCAGCAGCACCAGGCCGAGCTTCTCCAGCGTGTACTCGTTGTTGCGCAGCGACTGGGCGAGCACGAGGGCGACCCCGTCGTCCTTGGTGGGCACCGCTGCGACGCGGAACTTCCCGGCCTGGGTCCCGATGGTGCGGATCGAGAACTGCCGCTGCCCGCGGGCCACGGCGAGCTCGGGCCGACCGAGCGTGATCGACTCCGTGTCCGGCCCCTGGTCGGTGGTGACCACCCGGTTGTCCGCGGTGATGAAGCCGACCTTCACGTCGGCGGCCCCGACCATCCACGACGGGACGCGGCGGGCGGTGAGCTCGCTGAGCGTGCTCGACTGCGAGGCGGCGGTCGCCCGGCGCAGCAGGGACTGGTCGAGGGTGTCGGTGAGCTGGTGACGCACGGTGAAGTACGCCGCGGCCGCGACGAGCGCCACCGACAGGCCGACCGCCATCGTGGCGAGCAGCGTCACCCGGCTGGCCAGCGACCGCCGGTAGCGCCAGGCCGGCCAGGACGGGGTCCCGGGGAGCGACATCAGGCTTCCTTCAGCACGTACCCGACGCCGCGCACGGTGTGGATCAGCCGCGGCTCGCCCTCGGCCTCGGTCTTGCGGCGCAGGTAGCCGACGTACACCTCGAGGGAGTTCGCGGTGGTCGGGAAGTCGAAGCCCCAGACCTCCTCGAGGATGAACGAGCGCTCGAGCACCCGGCGCGGGCGGCGCAGGAACATCTCGAGCAGGGAGAACTCGGTGCGGGTCAGCTCGATCTGCCGGCCGCCGCGACGGACCTCGCGGGTCGCCACGTCGAGGGTGAGGTCGGAGAACGACAGCACCTCGTCGGCGTCCTCGTTCTCCGGGTGCACGCGGCGCAACAGCGCCCGCAGCCGCGCGAGCAGCTCCTCGAGCGCGAACGGCTTGGTGAGGTAGTCGTCGGCGCCCGCGTCGAGGGCGCGGATCTTGTCCGGCTCGTCCTGGATGGCCGAGATGAGGAGGATCGGCGCGGTGAGCCAGTCGCGCAGCTCGGCACACACCTCCGCGCCGTCGCCGTCCGGGAGCATGAGATCGAGGATGACGAGGTCGGGCGGCTGAAGCGCCGCGACGGTCAGCGTCTCGGCGGCGCTC
>JBQCEF010000429.1:0-6767 GCA_051960495.1 Nocardioides sp.
CACCGGCACGAACGGCAGCCCGTCGTGGGGGACCACGTCGACGGGCGGCAGCTCCGTGCCGGGACCGGCGACCCGCATCGGGTTGTAGTCGTTGAGCCCGTAGAAGTCGAGCGGAGCGGCGATCGCCGCCAGGTCGCCGTCGCGGACCGTGCCGGGCATCAGGTCGGCGAACCCCTCGGGGTAGCGGCCGAGCAGGACCGGGTCGGCGAACATGCGGTTCCACAGCGCGTCGTACAGGTCGGCCGCTGCCCGGTCCTCCTCGGCGGACGACGCCGCCCAGACCGGCATGTGGTTGGTGGCGGTGCCGACCGCAGCCGCCCCGGCGGCGCGCAGCGCGGCCGTCGCCAGCCCGTGGCCGAGCAGCAGGTGGTGCGCGGCCGGCAGCGCCTCGAACATCAGGGTCCGTCCCGGCGCGTGCACCCCGGTGGCGTAGCCGAGCATCGTCACGACTTTGGGCTCGTTGACGGGGACCCAGTGCGCCACGCGGTCGGCGAGGCGGCCGCCCACCAGGGCGGCGTACTCGGCGAACCGCTCGGCCGTGCCGCGCACCAGCCAGCCGCCGGCGTCCTCCAGCGCCTGCGGGAGGTCCCAATGGAAGAGCGTGGCCATCGGGGCGATGCCGGCCTCGAGCAGCGCGTCGACGAGCCGGTCGTAGAAGTCGAGCCCAGCCGCCAGGCCCGGACCGGTGCCGTCGGCCTGGATCCGCGGCCACGACACGGAGAACCGGTAGCCGTCGAGGCCCAGCTCGGCCATCAGCGCGACGTCCTCGCGGTAGCGGTGCACGTGGTCGCAGGCGACCGCGCCGCTGCTGCCGTCGACGATGCGGCCGGGCTGCGCGCAGAACGTGTCCCACACGCTGCGGCCGCGCCCGACCTCGTCGACCGCGCCCTCGATCTGGTAGGCGGCGGTGCTCGCACCGAGCAGGAACCCGGGCGGGAGGACGGGCAGGTCGTGTGCGGCGGCGGTGTCCGCCGGGCGCTCCTCGGCGTCGGCCATGGCACCAGCCTGGCAGAACGATGCGGGCGGCTCGGAGGATTTTGCTGTGCCGCGCCCCCCGAACCGGGGAATCTCCGCGCACAATCGGGGCACAGACCGTGGGGGGTCGCGATGCAGGAGCAGGAGCGGAGCAGGCTGCGCAGCCTGGCCGCACTGGCGCGCGCCCTGAACCGGCCGCATCCGGTGCCCCGGCTGCTCGAGCTCGCCGCGGAGGAGGCCCGCACCTCGATGCCGGCGGCCAGCGTGTCGGTGTCGCGGGCGGAGGGCGACGACACGGCCTGGGTGCGCACGCTGCTCAACGTCGGCGAGCTGGGCCCGGGCGAGGTGCGCTGGCCCGAGAACGAGACCTACCCGATGCCGGAGTTCGCGCAGGTCGACGCCGATCTCGACGGCGAGCCGGTGGTGTGGCGCTGGTCGGCCGAGGACCCCGAGACGCCCGCCGAGGAGCGTGCGCTGCTCGCGGCGCGGGGCAAGTCGTGCTCGCTGGCTGCTCCGCTGCTCGTCGACGGGCGGATCTGGGGCGAGGTCTACGCGACCCGGGCCGCGGGCCAGCCGCCGTTCGACGAGGACGACGTGGCCTACCTCGAGGGTCTCGTCGCGATCCTGTCCGGCGCGCTCTCGCGTGCCGACCGGGAGCGGTCGCTGTCGGAGCTGGCCTACCGCGACCCGCTGACCGGGCTGCTGAACCGGCGGGCGATCGACGAGCACGCCCATCGCATCTTCGAGACCGACGCGGGGCTGCGCCGCGAGGTCGCCGTGGTCGCGGTGGACATCAACGGGCTCAAGCAGACCAACGACCGGTTCGGGCACCAGGCCGGCGACCTGCTCATCCAGTCGGTGGCGCGGCGGCTCCAGCGCGCGTTCGCACCGCTGCCCGAGAGCGTGGTCGCCCGGGTCGGCGGCGACGAGTTCACCGTGCTGCTGGCCGGCTGCCCGCTGGAGAAGGTGGTCGAGGTCAGCGACCGGCTCTGCGCGGAGAGCTGGGAGCTCGACCCCGACACCGCGCTGTCGTGCGGCGTGGCCGGCGCCATGCTCGGCCCCGGCGACCCGCTGAGCCCCGGCGAGCTGTTCGCGGCCGCGGACGGGGCGCAGTACGTCGCGAAGCGCGAGCACCGGCGCAGCACCGTGGTCGCCGAGCCGACCGGCTCCTGACCGGTCCCCTGACCGGCGCGGCCCTGCGCTCGGGCGGGTGCGCCAGACTGGCCCGGTGAGGCTCGAGGTACGACGCGCAGCGGACCGGTTCGTCACGGCGACGGACGGGATCGTCTCGCGCCACTCGTTCTCCTTCGGTGCGCACTACGACCCCGCCAACATCGCTCACGCGCTGCTGGTGGCGCACAACGACGACGTCGTGGCCCCGGGCGGGGGCTACGACACCCACCCGCACCGCGACCTGGAGATCCTCACCTGGGTGCTCGACGGCGGCCTGCGGCACGAGGACTCGCACGGCCACGGCGGCCTGGTGGTCCCCGGGCTGGTGCAGCGGCTCAGCGCCGGGAGCGGGGTGCTGCACTCGGAGCGCAACGACGCCGCGACGGGCGCCTCGGTGCGGTTCGTGCAGATGTGGCTGCGGCCCGACGAGCCGGGGGGCGACCCGTCGTACGCCCAGCACGACGCCGCAACGGACCTGGCCACCGGCGAGCTGGTCCCGCTGGCCGGCCGGGGCGCCGCGGTCCCGTTGCGGGCGGCCGGGGCGCTCTTCCACGCGGCCCGGACCGGTCCGGACGGCACCGTGACGCTGCCGGACGCGCCGTCGGTCCACCTGTTCCTGGCCCGCGGCAGCGCGGAGGTCGAGGGGGCGGGCCGGCTCGACGAGGGTGACGCGGTGCGGCTCGAGGACGCCGGCCCGCGCCGGGTCGTCGCCGGACCGGACGGGGCGGAGCTGCTCGTCTGGTCGATGCCGATGCCGATGCCGAGTCACTAGCGAGACAGGCAGCTGACACAGCCCGCGGAGATGTCGTGGACCGCGGTCGCGGTGAGGAAGTGGTTTCGCCTGGTCCGACGGCCGCTGTCACACCTTCGGCCCGACCGGCGTCTTGATGTCGACCCACCTATCAGGAGGACGACATGTCTGGAACGCCCCGCATCCCCGCTGCCGAGATCACCGGCCTCAAGGGCTGGCTGATCAAGCGCTTCGCCCGAAGGACGCTGGGCACGGTGCCCACCTCGATCGGTGTGTACTGGCACCACCAGCAGGTGTTGATGGACATGGCGTCGGTCGGCAGGAAGGTCCAGAAGTGGGACCGCTGCGACGAGCAGTTCAAGTCGTTCGCGCACATGGTCGTGGCCTCCCGTGTTGGCTGCACCTGGTGCCTCGACTTCAACTACTTCGAGGCCCACAACAAGGACCTCGACATGGACAAGGCTCGCGAGGTCCCGCGATGGCGCGAATCGGAGGCGTTCTCCCCGCTGGAACGGGCCGTGCTCGAGTACGCCGAGGGCATGACCGAGACCCAGCCGGCGGTGACCGACGAGCTCGTCGAGTCGCTGCAGTCGCAGCTCGGCGAGGCGGGGGTGCTCGAGCTGACCGCGGTGATCGCGTTCGCCAACTTCACCACCCGAGCCAACGTCGCGCTCGGCATCGAGTCCGACGGCTTCGCCGATGCGTGCGGCCTCGCGCCATTGGCCCAGCCGACCACATCGCCAGCGGCCCTAGGCTCGTGACCGTGACCGAGGACCCGTTCGTCGCCCACCGCGGACTGCTCTTCACCGTCGCCTACGAGATGCTCGGCTCGGCCGCCGAGGCGGAGGACGTCGTCCAGGAAGCCTGGATGCGCTGGGACGCGATCGGCGCCGCGGCGCGCGGAGAGGTGCGCGACCCACGCGCCTTCCTGGTCCGGATCGTCACCCGCAAGGCCCTCGACCAGCTACGCACCAACGCCCGGCGACGCGAGCAGTACGTCGGCGAGTGGCTGCCCGAGCCGTTGCTCACGACTCCTGACGTGGCCCAGGACGTCGAGCTGGCCGAGAGCGTGTCCTTCGCGATGCTCACCGTGCTGGAGACGCTGACGCCGGTCGAACGGGCAGTGTTCGTGCTGCGCGAGGTCTTCGACCTCCCGTACGCAGAGATCGCCGAGGCTGTCGACAAGTCGCAGGCCGCGGTGCGCCAGATCGGTCACCGCGCCCGCGAGCACGTCGCATCCCGTCGGCCGCGAGTCGAGGTGCATCGCGAGGAGCACCAGCAAGTCGTCGAGCGCTTCCTGACCGCTGTCACCCAGGGTGATCTCCAGGGCCTCCTCGACGCCCTGGCGCCTGACGTCGTGCTGGTGGCCGACGGCGGAGGTGTCGCACAGGCGACGCTCAAGCCTGTTCTCGGAGCGAAGAAGGTCGCCAACCTGCTCCGCACCTTCGAGAAGTTCGGAGCCGGCGCGCGCATCGTCCCCCTCACCCTCAACGGCTCACCCGGCGCCAAGATCGTCGACGTCGCCGACGGTCATGACACCGCCATCGTCCTCGTCGTCGAGGCCGGCCGCGTCTCCCGGATCTACGCGATCCGCAATCCGGCCAAGCTCGGCGGCATCCACACCGAGGCAATCCTTGGCCGGTGATCCGGGGGCGATGGGCGCCCGGAGCGGCGAGGTGTCCGTATCGCGTCCTCTTGCCCGTCGTCACGAACGGGGCATACGTTGTCGGCCATGGAGCTGCTGCCGTCGGCCCACGTCGACACGTTCTGCCGTGACCACCTCCCGCCGGCCGAGTCGTGGCCCGAGCTGACCTTCGACCTGCCCGAGCTCCAATATCCGGATCGCCTGAACTGCGCCACCGCCCTGCTCGACGACGTCGCCGCGCGTCTCGGCGAGGACCGGCCGTGCCTGCACCAGCCCGGTCAGCCGACGTGGTCGTACGCCGAGCTGGTGGCGGCGGCGAATCGTGTCGCACGGGTGCTCGTCGAGGACCTCGGGATCGTGCCCGGGAACCGCGTGCTCCTGCGAGGCCCCAACAACCAGTGGCTGTCCGCCGCCTGGTTCGGCGTGCTGAAGGCCGGGGCCGTCCTGGTCACCACGATGCCGCTGCTGCGAACCGGCGAGCTGCAGACGATCCACGAGATCGCGCACCTGGACGCGGCGCTGGTCGACCACCGGTTCCTCGAGGCGGTCGAGCCGCTCGGTGTCCCTACGATTGCCTACGGCGACGACGGCTGGGCCGAGCGGGTGGCGGCCAAGGACCCGACCTTCGACGACGTCGCGACCTCGAGCGACGACGTCTGCATGCTGGCGTTCACCTCCGGCACCACCGGCCGGCCCAAGGCGACGATGCACTTCCACCGCGACGTGATGTCGATCTGCGAGACGTTCTCGCGGCACGTCTTGCAGCCGTCGGCAGACGACGTCTTCACCGGGACGCCGCCCTACGCATTCACCTTCGGCCTCGGCGGCGTCCTGCTGTTCCCGCTCCACGCGGGCGCGTCGACGCTCTTGGTCGAGAAGGCAACCCCCGTCGAGCTCGCCGACCTGATCGACGAGTACGGCGTGACGGTCTGCTTCACCGCACCGACTGCCTACAAGGCGATTCTCGCGGCTGAGAAGACCGTCTCGTCGCTGAGGAAGGCGGTGTCGGCCGGCGAGCACCTGCCGAGGGCGACGTGGGAGGCGTTCCGCGACGCGACCGGCGTCGAGATCATCGACGGCATCGGCTCCACCGAGATGCTCCACATCTTCATCGCTGCCTCAGGAGCCGACATCGTGCCCGGCTCGACCGGGCGCGCCGTGCCTGGGTATGCCGCGACGATCCTCGGCCCCGACGGCACCGAGCTACCGCCGGGCGAGCCGGGCCGGCTCGCGGTCAAGGGCCCCACCGGGTGTCGGTACCTCGACGACCCCCGCCAGGCGGCGTACGTGCACGACGGCTGGAACCTGACCGGGGACACCTTCTCGCGCGACGAGGACGGCTACTTCTGGTACCAGGCGCGCAGCGACGACATGATCATCAGCTCCGGCTACAACATCGCGGCCCCGGAGGTCGAGGAGGCGCTGCTCAAGCATGCGCAGGTCGCGGAGTGCGCCGTGATCGGTATCCCCGACGAAGCGCGGGGCCACATCGTGAAGGCGTACGTCGTCACCGCCGGCGAGGTGACCGCCGAGGAGCTGAAGGACTTCGTCAAGGCCGAGATCGCGCCGTACAAGTACCCGCGGGAGATCGAGTTCGTGGCCGAGCTGCCCAAGACCGCGACCGGGAAGCTGCAGCGCTTCCGGCTTCGCGACCGGTCGTCGGTCGAGCCGGCCGACTCCCCTGCGGCTGCCGCCGATGGCTGACCACTCGCCACGCCAGCTGATCCTGTCGCTGTTCGGGCTCTACGCGCGGGACGAGGCGAACTGGTTGTCGGTGCGCTCCCTGATCGAGCTGATGAGGGACCTCGACGTCGACGCGTCCGCGACCCGGTCGTCGGTGTCGCGGCTGAAGAAGCGCGGGGTGCTGGAGCCGGCGAAGACCAAGGGTCAGGCGGGCTACCGGTTGTCGGCGTCCGCACTGGCGGTGCTCCGCGAGGGCGACGCGCGCATCTGGTCGCGGCCACGAGCGTCGGTCGGTGACGGGTGGCTGATGGTGGTCTTCTCGGTCCCCGAGGCCGAGCGCGGCAAGCGGCACGAGCTGCGGTCGCTGCTCACCCGGCTGGGGTTCGGAACTGCCGCCCCCGGCGTGTGGATCGCGCCCGCGCACCTGTACGAGGCGACGGCGGAGACGCTGCGGCGGCTGGAGCTGGACGCCTACGCCGACCTGTTCCACGGCGAGCACCTGGCCTTCGCCGACGTCGCCGAGAAGGTTCGCCGCTGGTG
>JBQCEF010000430.1:0-3180 GCA_051960495.1 Nocardioides sp.
CTGGATGGCGGTCTGCCAGAACCAGACCTCGGTCGGCTACCAGTACGACGGCGGCTTCGCGGAGTACATGATCGTGCCCCGCGAGGTGCTCAATGTCGACGGGCTCAACAAGATCCCGGACAACGTCGGGTACGACGAGGCCTCCGCCGCGGAGCCGTTCGCGTGCGCGATCAACGCCCAGGAGCTGCTCGGCATCGAGGAGGGCGACACGGTCGTGGTCTTCGGCGCCGGCCCCATCGGCTGCATGCACATCCGCATCGCCCGCGGCGTCCACAAGTGCGGCCCGGTCTACCTCGTCGACGTCAACGCCGAGCGGCTGAAGATGTCCGCCGACGCGGTGCACCCCGACGAGGTCATCGACGCCTCGTCGGTGGACGTCGTCGAGCGGGTCATGGAGCTCACGGGCGGCCGCGGCGCCGCCGTCATCATCACCGCGACGGCCGCCAACGTCACCCAGGAGCAGGCCATCTCGATGGCGGCGCGCAACGGGCGCATCTCGTTCTTCGGCGGGCTGCCGAAGACGGACCCGACGATCACGTGCGACTCCAACCTGGTGCACTACCGGCAGCTGCACATCCACGGCGCCAATGGCTCCGCGCCGGAGCACAACAAGCGCGCGCTGGAGTACATCTCCACCGGGCAGGTGCCGGTCAAGGACCTGATCACCGAGCACATCCCGCTCGACCGCGTGCTCGACGCGTTCCAGATCGTCAAGAACGGCGAGGCGATCAAGGTCACCGTCGAGCCCTGACCGAGGTGGTGCGTTGACACCGGGCGTCCGGTCGGCTTTGGTGGAGGCGGCCCGCCCCTCCTTCTCGGGAAGATGCTCATGAGCGACGACACCGCCACGCAGGACGACCAGACCGCCACCCACGACGATGCGGACTCCGGGGGTGGCTCCGAGCGGGTCCACCCGGGCGACGTCGAGCTCTCCGAGAGCGAGATCGAGGAGATCGAGCAGGAGCGGCAGCGTCGTACCGCCGAGGAGAACCGGCCCGAGGGCGCGGAGGTCGACAACACCGACCGCGACTTCGACCCGATCCAGGGCAAGTTCGAGGACTCCGACCACGAGACGGCCGGGCCCTACAACCCGCCGGGCGAGGGCTGAGCCGGCGGGCCAGCAGGCTCAGCCGGGGATGTCGATCCGGCCGTCGCCGTCGATGGGGAACCCCGGGTTGAAGCAGATCTCCCACAGGTGCCCGTCGGGGTCGGCGAAGTAGCCGGAGTAGCCGCCCCACTCGGTGCGGTGCGCCGGCTTCACGATCCGCCCGCCCACCTCGTGCACCCGAGCGAACGCGAGGTCGACCGCATCCTCGCCGGCGAGGTTGAGCGCGAGGGTGATCCCGCGGTACGTCGGCAGGTCCCCCTCGGGCGTCGGTTCCACGGCCGCGTCCTCGGCGAGGGCGTCGTACCCGAACAGGCCGAGCCAGCAGCCGGAGGTCTTGAACCAGGTGATCCCCTGGCCGAGGTCCCCGCGCTGCTCCCAGCCGAGGTCGCGGTAGAACCGGGCGGAGCGCTCGAGGTCGGCGACCCCGAGGGTGACGATGGCGAAGTTGGCAGGCACGTCGGTAGGCACGCGCCCAGTCTTCCCTACACCGGCGTCAGCGCACCACGGACGACCTCGGCCAGCTCGTCGCGCGTCGGGCCCGGGGTGGGTGTGGGACGCCAGCCGCCCGCGTAGACAGCGCGCGCGAGCGGCTCGACCGCGTCGAGGCAGAACGGCCCCTGCGACATCGTCAGGTAGGCGCCCGCCGCCTCGTCGATCCGCGGCTCCACCCGGCCGGCCATCATGATCAGGTCGGAGGGCAGACGCCGGCCGAGGTCGATCTCCTCCCCGCGCCAGCGGCGGCTGGCCTCGTCGTCCATGTGGACGTGGTCCTCCGCCCACGGCCGCATGTGCGCGTCGCACCAGGCGTCGAGCGCCTCCCCCGCGGCCGCCACGTCATCGCCGTGGACGTCGAGCAGTCGCAGCAGCTCGCGCGCCTGCAGCACAGAGGTCGTGACGCCCCGGCCGAAGTTGGGCGTCGTCGTGCACACCGTGTCCCCGGCGAACACCAGTCCGGGCAGCAGCAGCCGCCCGTCGGGCCTGGTCTGGGCGCCGTAGTGGTTCATCAGGTTTCCGCCCGGCAGGACCGGCCCCAGCGGCCGCGAACGCTCGGGGTCGGTCCACTCCGCCAGCGCGGGGATGGCCCGGCAGGCTGCCTCGAAGGCCCGCTCCTCGCGCAGCGCGTAGAGCCCCTCGTCGTCCTTGTTGCGGATGATCAGGACCGAGAAGATGCCCCGCTCGTGCACGAACACCAGCACCTGGAAGCCGGTGAAGTCGCCCTGCCAGGCGATGGGGTTCACCAACGGCCCCGGTTCGGCGCCGGGCCGCAGCTGGTAGAGCCGGTCGGTGTAGACGATCGCGCAGGGCCCACCGACGGCAAGGCGCCGGCCCAGGTGGCGCGTGGCCCGGCCAGAGCGTCCCGACGCGTCGATGACCAGGTCGGCGGGAAGCACCGCCCCGTCCACGCGGAGGCCCGCGGCACGGCCTCGCTCGACCTCGACGCCCTCGACGTGGCCCACCAGCAGCCTCAGGCCGGGCTGCCGCTCGGCGGCGCCGCGCAGTGCGCGCTCGAAGGTGACCCGCTGCGACCTGGTGCCGGCAGCCACGAGCCCGAACCCGGGCATCTCCATCTCGATCGGCTCGGCTCCTGCTGCCAGCCAGGCGTCGTACGCCTCGGGCATCTCGGCGCGCAGCGCATCGGCGACCTGCGGACGGAACGCGTGCGCGTGGGCGAACTGCATGACTCCCCGGCGCGGCCAGGTCCCGTCGGGTCTCGGCCCGGGGTCGCGGTCGACCGCGGTCACCTGGTGCCCTCGACGGGCGAGTCCGCAGCCCAGGAACAGCCCGGTGGGTCCGGCTCCGATGATCGCCACCTGCATGAGGCCTCCCGCGTCGCGACGACGACCCGAGATCGGTCCATCGTGCGCCCGGGCGCGGCGGGCCGTCACCTCGGTTTTCGGACCGGTCCGGACCACCCCGGACGCGCCGTCGCCCCCGACCCCTGGGCAGGTCGGAGGCGACGGACGATCAGGTGTGCGCCCAGCGGATCAGCGCAGCGGTCAGCTCACCGCGACGGCGTTCCAGGCGGACGCGACGGCGTTCTGCTGCGCGCTGCCGGCGCCGTAGAGGTCCTT
>JBQCEF010000431.1:0-3207 GCA_051960495.1 Nocardioides sp.
CTCCTCGCGCCACGAGCTGACCCGGTGGGCGACCGACCGCCGGCTCCTCTGACTCAGGGGAGCGGGTCGACCTCGCCGTGACCGCCCACCTGCGCCGCCAGCACGCCGAGGTGGTGCCGGCCGTCGCCGAGCCAGTGGTCGAGCGCCGTGAGGTGGCTCGTGTAGTGGCCCACGGAGTACTCCGCGGTCATCCCGATGCCGCCGTGCAGCTGGATCGCCTCCTGGCCGATGTGCCGGCCGGACCGGCTGACCTGCAGGGCCGCCCGGGTCGCCGCCTCGTGCCCGGCCTGCTCGTCGCCCGCGTCGAGCACGAGCGTCGCCCACAGCGCGGTGCTCCGCGCCAGCTCCAGCGAGACGTACATGTCGGCGGCACGGAAGGTCAGCGCCTGGAACTTGTTGAGCGTGACGCCGAACTGCTTGCGGCTCTTGAGGTAGTCGGTGGTCGTGGTCAGCGCGAACGACATCGCGCCGAGGGCCTGGTGGCAGGCCGCGGCCCGGGTCTCGTCGAGCGCGCGCTCGATCCGCGCGGAGGCGTCGTACCCCGGCTCGCCGAGCGGGGTCGCCGGCGTGCTGCTGAAGGCGACGCGCGCCGCGCGGCCGCCGTCGTGGGTGGCGTAGCCGTCGCGGGTCAGCCCGTCGGCGTCGGGCTCGACCAGGAACAGGCCCGTGCCTCCGTCGGGGAGTGCCGCGCTCACCACCAGCAGGTCCGCACGGGCGCCGTGCGGGACGGGCTCCTTGACGCCCTCGAGCACCCAACCGTCGCCGTCCTGGCGTGCGCTCACGGAGGTCGCGCCCGCCTGCCAGCGGCCGCCGGGCTCGAGGTGGGCGAAGGTCGGGAGCAGTGCGCCCTCGGCGAGCGCCGGCAGCACCCGGCCGCGCTGCTCGGCGGTGCCGGCCGCGGCCACCAGCCCGCCGGCGAGGACCACGCCGGCGAGGAACGGCTCGGGCGCGATGACCCGCCCGATCTCCTCGCACACCAGCGCCACCTCGACCGGACCGGCGCCCATCCCTCCGTCCTCCTCGGCGAAGGGGAGGCCGAGCACACCGAGCTCGCCGTGTCGCTTCCACAGCGACTCGTCGAAGCCGGGCTCGTCGGCCACGGTCCGTCGCCGCTGCTCGAAGTCGCCGTAGGCCTTGCCGAGCATCCCGCGCACCGAGTCGCGGAGCGCCTCCTGCTCGTCGTCGTAGCTGAAGTCCATGTCGCGCTCCTCAGAGTCCCAGGATGGTGCCGGCGATGATCTGACGCTGTACCTCGTTGGAGCCGCCGTAGATGGAGGCCTTGCGGAGGTTGAGGTACGACGGGGTCGCGCGCCGGGCCCACTCCGGCAGGTCCGAACCGTCGTCGGCCCCCGACGCGAGCGAGGCCGGTCCGCCCAGGTCGACGACGAGCTCGCTGACGGCCTGCTGCAGCTCGCTGCCCTTGAGCTTGAGCACGGAGGACGCCGGGTGCGGCTTGCCGTCGGCGGAGTGCGCCACCACGCGCAGGGCGGTGAGCTCGAGCCCGAGCAGCTCGTTCTCCAGCTCGGCCACCCGGGCAGCGATCAGCGGGTCGTCGAGCAGCGAGGTGCCGCCCGGCCCGGCGGTGCTCGCCTGCTCCTTGGCCGTGGCCAGCACGCGCTTGATCGACCCCACCGGTGCCACGCCCACCCGCTCGTTGCCGAGCAGGAACTTCGCGTAGTCCCAGCCCTTGTTCTCCTCGCCGACGAGGTTCTCGGCGGGCACCCGGACGTTCTCGAAGAACACCTCGTTGACCTCGTGGCCGCCGTCGATCAGCTCGATCGGGCGGACCGTGACGCCGGGGGACGTCATGTCGATGAGCAGGAACGAGATGCCCTGCTGGCGCTTCGGCGCATCGGGGTCGGTGCGGACCAGGTTGAAGATCCAGTCGCCGTACTGGCCGAGCGTGGTCCACGTCTTCTGCCCGTTCACCACGTAGTGGTCACCGTCGCGGACCGCGGTCGTGCGAAGCGAGGCGAGGTCGGAGCCGGCGTCGGGCTCGGAGAAGCCCTGGGACCACCAGATGTCGAGGTTGGCGGTCGGCGGCAGGAACCGCTCCTTCTGCGCCTGGGAGCCGAACGCGGCGATCACCGGCCCGACCATCGAGGCGTTGAACGCCAGGGGGAGCGGCACGCACGCGCGCTGCATCTCCTCGTGCCAGATGTGGCGCTGCAACGGGGTCCAGTCCCGGCCGCCCCACTCCACCGGCCAGCCCGGCACGGCGAGGCCGGCGGCGTTGAGGATCCGCTGGCTCTCGACGATCTGCTCCTTGGTGAGCTCGCGACGCGCCGCCACGGTGTCGCGGATCTCCTGGGGCACCGCGGTGGTGAAGAACGTGCGCATCTCGTCGCGGAACGCGGCGTCCTGCGGTGACAGCTCCAGCCTCATGCGGGTCTCCTCGCGCTCGTTGGCCCGGTCGCTGACGAGTCTATGGAACACGTTCCAGCCTGTCGGGCCCGGCCGCGGTGGCGTAGCGTCGCGGCATGCACTCCGGCGCCGAACATGAACTGGCCGACCCCCACGTCCTGGTCCTCGTCGGGGCCACCGGCGACCTCTCGCGGCGCAAGCTGCTCCCGGGCCTGCTGCACCTGTACTGCGAGGGCCTGGCCTCCGACACCCGGATCGTGGGCACGTCGCTCGACGACCTCACCACCGAGGAGTTCGTCGAGCTCGCGCGGGAGGCCTGCCAGGACGACAGCAACCGGAAGGTCTCCGAGGAGCAGTGGCGCGAGTTCGCCGACCGGCTGAGCTACGTGCCGACCGGGAAGGGACCCGGCGCACTGGCGGACAAGGTCGCCGAGGAGGAGAAGAGGCTGGCCGCCGAGACCGGCGCCGACACGGTCAGCTACCTGCACTACCTGAGCGTGCCGCCGTCCGCGGCGCTGGCGGCGGTGCACGCGCTCGAGGAGGCCGGGCTGGTCGAGAACTCCCGGATCATCATGGAGAAGCCGTTCGGCACCGACCTCGAGTCGGCCCGGGCGCTCAACCACGAGCTGCACCAGGTGTTCGCCGAGGACCAGATCTACCGGATCGACCACTTCCTGGGGAAGGAGGCGGCGCAGAACATCCTGGCCTTCCGCTTCGCCAACGGGTTGTTCGAGCCGATCTGGAACCGCGACCACATCGACCACGTACAGATCGATGTGCCAGAGACACTCGGCCTGGAGACCCGCGCGAGCTTCTACGAGGCCACCGGCGCCTACCGCGACA
>JBQCEF010000432.1:0-2732 GCA_051960495.1 Nocardioides sp.
TGGGTTTGGGGGGGGGCGGGGTTGGGGGGGGGGGTGGTTTCCCCCCCCCCACCCCGCGCCCGCTTTGTTCGGGGGGGGGGCGTGGCCCCCCCCCCCCGGGGCGGTCGGTCAGCTGATCGAGCGCAGGTGCTCGACGGTCTCCATCTCGATCGCGGTCGAGTCGGCGATCTCCAGCACCGGGTAGACGCTGAAGTCGAAGAACGCGCCGAACAGCGCGGTGTCACGAAGCACCAGCGTCGGGTCGTCGGTCTCCACGACCGCGAACCCGCCGCGGCCGTCGATGCGCGAGAGGAACTCCTTGAAGGTGGATCCTTCGTGGGGCGCCCACTTGCCGAACACCTGCAACGAGCGTGCCGCCGTCTCCTCGGTGGCGTTGGACCGGTTCTCCCAGGTCACGACGTACTTCATGCCGAACCCCCTTCAGGGTCGAGGTGGTGGTCGTGTGGGCACGGCGGTGCTGTCGACGCTAGGCGGTGCCGGCTGTCGGCGCATGACGCAGACGGGCTCACCCGTCCGGAGGGTTGACCACGGAGGTCGCCCTGGCGCTGCGCCAGCGCTCCCAGACGGCGCTTCCCCACAGGGCGAGCCCGGCAGCGGCGAATCCGGCCAGGACGTCGACCACGTAGTGCTCGCCGTAGTAGACGAGCATGAAGCCCATCGAGAGCGGATAGAGCAGCAGCAACCAGCGCCACGGCTGCCGCAGCCAGGCGATGCCGCAGGCCGCCACGAGAAGCGCCATCGCGGCGTGGAGCGACGGCATCGCGGCCACCTGGTTGGTGACCGCGGACATCGTCTGGTGGACGCCGACCTCGCCGAGGTCGTACCAGCCGCGGCTGGCGATGCGGTCGACGTCGGCTGAGACGAACCCCTCCCGCGCGGCCATCCACGGCGGCGCCATCGGGTAGACGACATAACCGACGAGCGCCAGCAGGTAGAGCGTCAGATAGCGGCGCATGAACGCCACCCAGGCGGTTCGGTGACGCACCCACAGGACCGAGGCGGTGACGAACGGCACGAAGAAGAACGAGTAGTACACGGTGGTGAGGACGACGTCGTACCAGGCGGGCTTCGACGTCCGGTCGCACGGAACCCCGCACAGCTCGGCCTGGAGGTACTCGGTCGGCAGGGTCCCGCCGAAGAGACGGCGGTCGGCCGCGATGGGCTCGGTCACGTGCACGGTGGTGAACCCGAGCTCGTCGGCCAGTCCCCGGCTGTAGAGGTAGACGGTGAGAACCGCCAGCACCGGCCACCAGTCCCGGGGGAATGCCAGCTGGGTCCGCCACGGCGCACGCACGTCCCACGCGACGAGGGCCAGCCAGATCCACAGGAACGCCGAGAGCGTCTGCTTGGGCAGGCCGACGACCGCGACCCAACCGGTCAGCGCCGCGGCGTAGGTCAGCAGGCTGACTGCGCGCAGCCGGCGCGAGGTGAGGGTCCGGACCTCCATCTGCACCGCACCCACGAGCCGCGCCTCCTGTGCCCCTTGTTCACACGAGCGTGACCAGCGAAGCGGCGCGGAGGATAGGGCACTACGGCCCTGACCGGCTGCGTCGTACGACGGAGACGGAAACCGGCAAGTCGGTCACGGGCCTGCCCGGTCTCGACTAGGTTCGGGCGGTGCCGCGGAGCGTCCCGGTGCTCGGGCGAGGGGAAACAGTCGTGGCAGAGGCCGGTGGGGACGTGCTCGAGGACGCGGGGCGTCACTCCCTGCTGGCGGACGTCCTGGCACGGGGGGCGATCAGGCCCGTCTTCCAGCCGATCGTCGACCTCGACACCGGCGCCGTGGTCGCCTACGAAGCGCTGGCCCGTGGTCCGGAAGGACCCCTGCAGAGCCCGGTCGCGCTGTTCGGGACCGCCCGCGAGGCCGGCCGGCTGGCCGAGCTCGACGAGGCCTGCCGCGCGGCAGCGTTCCGGGCGGCGGTCGCGCAGCGGATCTTCGACCCAGTGCCGGTCTTCGTCAACGTGGAGCCGTCGGTGCTCGACAGCGCGCCGCTCGACGACCTGCTCGCGATCGCCGAGGGCGCGCCGGGTCGGCTGCGCGTGGTCCTGGAGATCACCGAGCGTGCGCTCGCGACCCGTCCGGCCGAGCTGCTGGCGACCGTGGAGCGAGTGCGCTCGCTGGGCTGGGGCGTCGCGCTCGACGACGTCGGTGCGGACGCCGCGTCGCTGGCGTTCATGCCGCTGCTGCGCCCCGACGTCGTCAAGCTGGACCTGAGCCTGGTGCAGCAACGCCCCACGCCTGCGGTCGCGGAGATCATGAACGCGGTCAACGCCTACGCCGAGAGCAGCGGTGCCCTGCTCCTGGCCGAGGGGATCGAGGACCACCGCCACCTCGCCGTGGCACGCGGGCTGGGCGCCACGCTCGGCCAGGGCTGGCTCTTCGGCAGGCCGGCCGCCGACGTGGAGCCGCCCGCCGGTACGTCGGTCCTCGCGCTGCCCGACGGGTGCGCGACCCAGTGCCGGACGCTGGCCTCGCCGTTCGCCTGCCTGCCGCCGCAGACCCGACGGCGGCGCGCCCCGAAGCGGTTGCTCGTCGAGCTGAGCAAGCAGCTCGAGCGCGAGGCGATGCGGCTGGGGGAGTCCTGCATCGTCGCGGCGACCTTCCAGCACCGCCGCCACTTCACCCCGGCCACCGCGCAGCGCTACCGGGACCTGGTGGCCCGCGTGGGGTTCGTCTGCGGCCTGGGGGAGGACCTCACCGCACCCGTCGTCGAGACGTCGGTGCCTGGCCT
>JBQCEF010000433.1:0-2066 GCA_051960495.1 Nocardioides sp.
CGACTGGCAGCCCGAGCGCGGCGCCGGCCTGTATGCATTCTGGCGCGATACGCTGGCGCACGATCCTGGCATCGGCACGCTGATGGGACTGCCTCAACTGCATCGCCAGTTGGACCAATTGCCGGCAACGCCTGACCTGGCGATCCGCTGGGTCATGGAAAAGGTCGATTTGCCAAGTGCCGTCTGGCCCGACTATCTCGAAGCCCTGCTGCTGAACATCAATGGCTGGGCCTCCTGGTGTGCCTACCTGGACTGGCAGGCTCGGCAGGCCGGTGGACGCGACCACTCGCTGCGCGAGCTGCTCGCAGTGCGCCTGGCCTGGGGCGCGATTCTGCTCAATCCCGCGCTGATCCCCGGGGTCGACGCCGGGGTTCGCACCCTACGCGAGATCTGGCAGGAGGCGCCAGCCAAATTGGCCGCCGCGCAATCCGCCTTTGCCGTCGACGAGGTGTGGCAACTGGCGCTCGACCTCGCCTACCAGGGGCGGCTCGCCCGCCAATTGAGCGCGCGCGCGGCAGGCAACGCCGCCATGCCGGGCAAGCGCGGCGTCCAAGTGCAGGCCGTGTTCTGCATCGACGTGCGCAGCGAACCCCTGCGTCGCGCGCTCGAGGCTCATGATCCGCACGTACAGACCATCGGATTCGCCGGCTTCTTCGGACTGCCGATTTCCTATAAACCCATCGGCACCGCGGCAAGCAGTCCGCGCTTGCCGGGCTTGCTGCCGCCGGCCGTGGAGGCAGGCGACAGCTTGCCCGCATCGGCAGGCGCCGACGTACCGGGCGCGGCCGCGGTGCAACGTGCCAGGCAGCGCCATTTTTCGATCGCCGAACAGTGGCGTGCCGCCAGCCGCTGGCCAGCGGCAGCGTTCTCATACGTCGAGGCCTTTGGATGGAGTTACAGCGACGCGCTGCGCAACTGGCTGAAGATCAAGCCGCAGAACCGTGAGCGCGATGATCTCGACGGATTGCCGAAACGCTATCGCCATCTATGCCGCCCTTCGCTCGATCGGCTCGATGCGGCCGCGCGCGCGGCGATTGCCGCACGCATCCTGCGCCTGATGGGGCTCGATCATGATCTCGCCCCGCTGGTTTTGCTGGTGGGCCACGGCAGCCAGAGCGCCAACAATCCTCAGGCCGCGGCGCTCGAATGCGGCGCCTGCGGCGGCCAGAGCGGCGAGGTCAATGCGCGCATTCTCGCGCGCATGCTCAATGACGCCGACGTGCGCGAGCAACTGGTGGCCCTCGGCATTCAGGTGCCCGCGCATACCGTGTTCGCCGCCGCGCTACACAACACGACCACCGACGAACTGGAGTGGTTTGACCTGGATTTGCTGCCGGCCTTCAGCCAGGCAAACGTCGCCAGGCTTCAGGCGACCTTTGACGCGGCGCTCGACCAGGTGCGCCGCGAGCGGGCGCCGCAATTGCAGATCGACGCGACGCAGCAGCCGGCCCACCTGCTGCGGGCGCTCAAGCGCCGCGCCAGCGATGGCGCGCAAACCCGGCCGGAGTGGGGCTTGGCCAACAATGCCGCCTTTATCATCGCGCCGCGCGAACTCACGCGCGACGTGGACCTGGCCGGCCGCAGCTTCCTGCATGATTACGATGCGTCGCGCGATGGCGACGGCAGCAAGCTGGAGCAGTTGATGACCGCGCCGATGCTCGTCACGCATTGGATCAACTGGCAATATCACGCATCGAGTTGCGAGCCGGTCTACTTCGGCAGCGGCAACAAGCTGTTGCACAACGTGGTGGGCGCCCATATCGGCGTTTTCGAAGGCAACGGCGGCGATCTGCGCATCGGTCTGAGCCGGCAATCGCTGCACGACGGCGAGCGCGACATGCACGAACCGCTGCGCCTGAGCGTCGTCATCGCCGCCCCGCACCAGCGCATCGAAGCCGTCCTGCACAAGCATGCGCACCTGCGTGCGCTCGTCGATAACGACTGGATGTATTTGTGCCTTTACGAGATAGTTATTCTGGAGCGCTACCGCTGGGGACAGTGGCTTGGCTATCACGATATGGATGAAATTGCGTACGTTCAGGAGGTGTTGTTGGTTACTTGTTGTG
>JBQCEF010000434.1:0-7163 GCA_051960495.1 Nocardioides sp.
CGTCCTGACCGTTGCGGGTGAGGTAGGCGATGTACTTCCCGTTCGGGGAGATCACCGGAGGAGTGTCGTGCGGTCCCGCGATCTCGTGGGGCTCGGCGTCCCATCCCCACCACCAGGTGTTGTCCGAGCGCAACGCCAGCCAGGCGGCCTGACCGGCCTCGACGGACCACCACTCGCCGGGCACGCGCTCGCCGTCGACGTAGAGCGCTCGGCCGACCAGGTAGGGCACCGTCGGCGCTGCGTCGGGCACCGTGACCGTCTCGGCCGTGGACGGGGACGCGGAGGGCGACCCCGACGGCGACGGCGTCGAAGGCGACGGCGTGGTGGTGGGTGTCCGGGGGGCCGGGGCGGGCGCCGGCTCCGGGGAGTCGCCACGGGTCGCCACCGCCACCCCGCCGGCGACGACCACCACGGCGGCAGCCGCAGCCGCGAGCGGCCGCCAGGGGCGGCGGGCAGCCTCACGAGGCAGCGCGGGCATGGCCGGGACCCGCAGGCCGTCGGCCACCTCGTGGAGCTCTCGGCTCAAGATCTCCTCGACATCGACGCTCATCGCGGGTCCTCCTCTCCAGACGCCTGGTCCTGGCCGAGCACGGCCCGCAGTGCCTTCAGTCCCCGGTGGGCCGTGGACTTCACGGTCCCGCGGGAGCAGCCGAGCACGTCGGCGATCTCCTGCTCGGTCAGGTCCTCGTAGTAGCGCAGCACGATCACGGCGCGCTGCCGCGGCGGCAGTGACTTCACGTGGGGCCACAGCACCATCCGGTCCTCGGGACCCCGGTCGCGTGCCGGAGCTGCGGGCTCGGGCGGCTCGTCGGTGAGCAGCTCCAGGCGGCGCCCCTTCGGACGGCGCTGCGACAAGAACGTGTTGGTGAGCATCGTCCGGAGGTAGGCCTGCGGCGAGTCGGCGCGCTCGACCCGCGACCACGCGCGGTAGGCCTTCAGCAGCGTCTGCTGGGCAAGGTCCTCCGCGTCCGGGTGGCTGCCGGCCAGCAGGTAGGCGTACCGGTAGAGCGACGGCCAGGCGGCACCGGCGTACTCCTCGAACGTCGGTGCGTCCGTGGTGCTGGCCGCGCTGTCCATCTCCGAGATCACTCCCCCTTCACACCCTCTGACTCCGGCACCGCCCGGCAGGTTGCCTCATCGGACCCGGGATTCTGGGCCGCCGCGCTGGGGCCGGTGGGTCCTACCATGGCCGTATGTCGCGGCCGGTCGGCGGACCGTTCAGCCTCCAGCCCGACGGTTCCGACTCTGTCGTGGGGCGGGCTGCCGAGCTCGAGGCGCTCAGCCGAGCCTTGACGGCGCCCGAGACCCGGCTGCTGACCCTCACCGGGCCGCCCGGCGTGGGGAAGACGACGCTCGCGCGCACCGTGGCGCGCGGCGTCACCGACCGGTTCGGCCGCACGGCATCGGTCGAGCTCGGCGCCGTCGGCACCGCCGGAGAGGCTCTGCTCGCGATCAGCCGTGCCCTCGACCTGCGCGGCCGGTCGGCTCACCAGATGGGCGACCAGCTGTCGTCGGCGCTCGACGGGTCTCGCGTCCTCGTGCTGCTCGACGGGTGCGAGGGCGTCGAGGGCCTCAGCGACGTGGTCGTGGAGCTGCTCCGCGCCTCCGCCGGACTACGGCTCCTCGCCACGAGCCGGGAGCGCCTCCAGGTCGCGGCCGAGCGCGCGTTCGCCGTGCCGCCGCTCGAGATGCCCGGGCCTGCCGTCACCGATGACCCCGACAGACTCGCCACCGTCCCGTCCGTGGCGCTGCTGGTCCAGGAGATGCGCCGCGTCCGGCCCGGGTTCGCCTGCGACTCCTCCAATGCGGCCGCGCTCGCCCGGATCTGCATCCAACTCGAAGGACTGCCGCTCGCGCTCCAGGTGGCGGCCGCCCGGCTCGCGGACTTCGAGCCGGACGAGCTCGCGGTGCGGCTGCGCAACCGCAGCCTGCTGCTGGGCTCGCGGCCGCGCGGGGGGACGGGGCGCCACCGCACGCTGCGCGCAGCGATCGGCTGGAGCCACGACCTGCTCGGACCCGAGGAGCGGGCCGCCTTCCGGCGCCTCTCGGTGTTCGCCTCGCCGTGGTCGGTCGCGGCCGGCGAGGCCGTCATCGGCGACGCCGCGCGGGACGTCCTGACCGTCACCGACCGGCTCGTCGAGCGAAGCCTGCTCCGCCGGGTCACCCGTGCCGACGGCACCCCGGGCCTCACCATGCTCGACAGCGTCCGGGAGTTCGCGGCCGAGCGTCTCGACGACGACGAGGAGGGTGAGGCGGTGCGCCGTCGGCACCGCCGGTACTACGCCATGCTCGCCGCCCAGGCCGAGGGGGCCATCGGGACCCCCGACGAGGAGGTGTGGTGGGAGTGGCTCGGGGTCGAGTACGCCAACCTGCGCGCCGCGCTCTCCTCCGGGCTGCAGGCGGGTGACCTGTCCGCCGCGACCCGGCTCGCCTCCGCGCTGGGCTGGTTCTGGTACACCCGCGGGCACACCGGCGACGAGGTGGGCCAGGTCGATCACGTCCTCGCGCTGGCGGACGCGGGAGCCGCCGCTGCACCGTCGGCGGATCAGCAGGACGTCGGGGGCCTGGTCCTCGCGGCCGCGGTCCTCGCCTGGAGCCGCGCCGACGCCCCCCGTGCCGAGGCCCTGCTCCGCCGCTCCCAGCAGCTGGCCCGCGAGCACAGTGACGCCCGCCGCTGCGCCCTGAGCCACGCCTTCCTCGGCCACGTCGCCCGCCGTGCCGGCCGGTACGACGACGCCCGGCACGAGCACACCACCGCGGCACGGCTCTACCGCAGCCTCGGCAACGAGCGGGGCGTCGCCTGGGCGTGGCACGACCTCGGCCTGGTGTCCGTGGGACAGGGCCGCCTCGACGACGCGCGCGACCTGTTCGGTCGGGCGCTCGTCCTGTTCGAGGACGTCGGCTACCCGTGGGCCGCGGCATGGGCCCGGCTCGGACTCGGCGGCGTGGCGCTGAAGCGCGCCGACTGGACGGGCGCGGCACGCGAGCTGGCCACGGCGACGACGACCTTCGCCGAGCTCGGCGACCTGACACGTGTCGGGCAGTGCGCCGAGGGCCTGGCAGCGGTGGCGCTGGAGACCGGCCGGCCCGAGGACGCGCTCCTGCTGCTCGCCTCCGCCTCCTCGCTCGGCGCCGGGCGCGACCGGGGGTCGTGGGTTCCGGCGCCCGACGGCGTCGCCGAGCGGGCCGAGCAGCTGCTGGGTCCCGCGGCCGCTCGCCGGATCAGCGAGGCGGGCGCCGCGATGTCGCTGCGCGCCACGCTCGGCCTCGTGACGTCGGTCGCCGCCGTGGCCCCGCCGCAGCAGCGGCCCGACGACGCCCACGCGCTGACGTCCCGACAGCGCCAGGTCGCGGCGCTGGTCGCGCGCGGAGACACCAACCGGCAGATCGCCCGGGCCCTCGGCATCACCGAGAAGACCGTCGAGATGCACCTGTCGCAGATCATGGGCCGGCTCGAGGTGCACAACCGTGCCCAGGTCGCCGCCCACGCCGTGAGGGCAGGGTTTTCCCCAATACCCCCGGCGCCGCGTCCGGCGTAGACCTGGACGGGTGGCGCCGGAACCGCACCGGTGCCCCGACCACGGAGGAACGCCATGACCGTCCAGACCGAGACCACCTACGACGTCGAGGGGCGACTGCTCGAGGTGTGCAACTGCGACGCCATCTGCCCGTGCTGGGTCGGGCTCGACCCGGACAACGGGACCTGCGACTCGATTCTGGTGTGGGCCGTCGACCGGGGCACCGTGCGCGGGGTCGACGTCTCCGACCGGGTGCTCGGGGTGTCCGTGCACATCCCGGGCAACGTCCTCGCCGGCGGCTGGAAGGCGGTGCTGTACGTCGACGACCGCTGCGACGACACCCAGCAGGAAGCCCTCCTCGCCGTGTTCACCGGCCAGCTCGGCGGCGCGATCGCGGACCTGGCCGCGTTGATCGGCGAGGTCGTGACCTTGGAGCGTGTCCCGATCACCTGCACCGTCGAGGGGGGCAAGGGCCGGATCCGGATCGGCGACGTGGCCGACGCCGAGCTCGAGCCGTTCCAGGGAGCGACCGGCCAGCCCACCACGCTGCAGGACACGGTCTTCAGCACGATCCCCGGGAGCCCGGCGTACCCGGGCCGCGCGAGCCGGTTCCGTCGTACCGGCGAGCGCTACGGCCTCTCCGACGTGGATGTCGAGGGCAAGAACGCCGTCCAGGGCCACTTCCGGTTCACCGTCTGAGCGGGCCGTCATGACCACCTCGACGCCGGCTCGCGCGTCGGCGCCGCCGCGGGACCCCGCCGGCATCATCGTCGCGATCACCGCGGCGTGCTGGCTCCTGACGCTCGGGCTCACCGTCGTCGGCGGGGTGGCACCCGCCGACCACGACGTGGTGCTGGAGCAGCTCACCTGGCCGTGGGCGCTGCGGCTGCTCGCCTTCCTCGCGATCTGGACGGTGATGCTCGGCGCGATGATGCTGCCCACCACGCTCACCATGGCTCGGATGTTCACCGCCGTCAGTGCCCGAGGGGCCCGGCCCGTCGAGGCGCGCTTCGCGTTCTACGCCACCTACCTGCTGGTCTGGGCGGGTTTCGCACTGCTGGCGCTGGCCGCGGACACCCGCCTCCACTGGCTGGTGGACCGCTGGCACTGGCTGCACCACCACGAGCCGCTGATCCTGGCGTCGGCGCTCGTGCTCGCCGGCGGCTTCCAGCTCACGCCGCTCAAGGACGCCTGCCTGCGTGCCTGCCGCACGCCGCTGAGCCTCATCGGGCAGCACTACCGCGGCGGTGCCGCCGGCGGCTGGCGAGTGGGGAGCCGGCACGCGCTCAACTGCCTGGGCTGCTGCTGGGCGCTGATGCTCGTCATGTTCGCCACCGGGGTGGGGAGCCTTGCCTGGATGGTCGTGCTCACCGCGGTGATGGTGCTCGAGAAGGTGGCGCCCGGCGGGGAGCGTCTGGTCCGACCACTCGCCGCGGCGCTCCTCGCCGCCGGCCTCGGGGTCGCGGTGACGGCGTTCGGGTGAGCGACAACGGGACCGATCGGGCCGATAATGAGTGCTCAGTCCGGAGGTGAGCGCCGATGCGCGCACGGGAGCCCGACGAGTCCGGCTACGTCGTCAACGAAGGCGTCCGGGTCTACTACGAGCTGTTCGGCAGCGGGGAGCCGACCCTGCTGCTGATGCCGACCTGGCAGATCGTGCACTCCCGGATGTGGAAGCTGCAGGTTCCCTACCTGGCGCGCCACTACCGGGTGATCACGTTCGACCCGCGGGGGAACGGCCGGACCGACCGACCCACGGACACCTCCGGCTACGACGGCGACCGCATCGCCGCCGACGCCGCAGCCGTCCTCGACGCCACCGGCACGTCCGAGGCGGTGGTGGTCGCGCACTGCGCAGGATCCACCCAGGCGCTGGTGCTGGCCAAGGAGCACCCCGACCGGGTGCGGGCGCTCGTCGCGATGTCGCTGAACCTCGACCTCGCCCCCGGCCACGAGGAGCGCCGTCACCGCGACTTCGACGCCGTGCCCGAGAGCGAGGAGGGCTGGGCCAAGGAGAACCGGCACTACTGGTTGAAGGACTGGCCCGGCTACGTCGAGTTCTTCATGGCCAAGACCGCGTCCGAGCCGCACTCGACCCGGATCATCGAGCAGGCGGTCGGCTGGGGACTGCAGACCGACGGGCCGACCATGGTCCGCGCCGAGGACGCCGCGGGCAGCGCCCACACGCGCACGATCGAGCAGCGGGAGGAGCTGTGCCGCTCCCTGACGTGCCCGACGCTGGTCATCTGCGGGGACGGCGACGAGATCGTCCCGGCCGCGCGGTCGGTGCGGGCCGCCGAGCTGGCCGGGGCCGACCTGCTGGTCGTCGAGGGCGCCGGTCACGTGCCGCAGCTGCGCCACCCGGTGGTCGTCAACCACGCGATCCGCGACTTCGTCGACCGGGTCTGCCCGCGCCGGCCACGAGCCACCCCGTGGCTGTTCGCCCGCGAGCGGCGTCGTACGGCGCTGTGGGTGTCCTCGCCGATCGGGCTGGGTCACGTGCTGCGCGACCTCGCCGTGGCCCGGGCGCTGCGCGAACGCGTCCCGGACCTGCGGATCGAGTGGCTGGCCCAGCCACCGGTGACGGCCGTGCTCGAGCGCGCGGGTGAGACCGTGCACGCGGCGAGCGCCGACCTGGCGTCGGAGTCGGCGCACTGGGAGTCGGCCGCCCGCGGTCACGAGCTGCACGCCTTCGATGCCTTCCGCCGGATGGACGAGATCCTGTGCGCGAACTTCATGCTCTTCGACGAGGTGGTCCGCGAGACGCCGTACGACCTGTGGGTGGGCGACGAGTCGTGGGAGGTGGACCACTTCCTGCACGAGAACCCCGAGTGCAAACGCGCTCCGTTCGCCTTCCTCACCGACGTGGTGGGGTTCCTCCCCGTCGACGACGGGAACGACCGGGAGGCCGTGCTGGCCGCGGACTACAACGCGGAGATGATCGAGCACCGCGAGCGGTTCCCCTACGTCCGCGACCTGTCGCTGTTCATCGGCAGCCTCGACGAGCTGCCCGACGCGGACTTCGGACCCGACCTCCCCGCGATCCGGGACTGGACGGCGCGGTGGTTCGACTGCGTGCCGTACGTCGTGCCGTTCGACCCGCGCGACTACCGCGACCCGCGCGCGCTGCGGACCCGGCTCGGCTACGACCCGGACGCCCCGCTGCTGGCGGCGGCCGTGGGGGGCACGTCGGTCGGCCACGACCTGCTCGACCTGGTCGTCGAGGGCTTCGCCCACCTGCGCAAACAGGTCCCCGACGCGACCATGGTGATGGTCACCGGGCCCCGGATCGACCCCGGCGACGTCGCCGACACCGAGGGCCTGAGCAAGTACGGCTACCTCGACGAGGCGTTCGCCCCCCTGGCAGCCGCCGCCGCCGCGGTGGTCCAGGGTGGTCTCTCGACGACGATGGAGCTCGTCGCCGCCGGCCGGCCGTTCCTCTACTTCCCGCTCGCGCGGCACTGGGAGCAGCGTCACCACGTCGCGCACCGGCTGCGCCACTACGGCGCCGGCGTGGAGATGGACTACGCGACGACGACCCCGTCGTCGCTCGCGTCCGCGATGGCGGCGGCGATGACGAGCCGGCCGGCGTACCGCCCGGTCCCCCGCGACGGGGCGGCGGTGACGGCTGCGCGGATCGCCTCG
>JBQCEF010000435.1:0-4017 GCA_051960495.1 Nocardioides sp.
GTGCACCTCACCGGCGGACCAGCCCGAGTCGAACGCGCGGCGTACGGAGCGCTCGGTGAACCGGTAGACCGTCGCGCCGCCGCGGGACTCGATGTCGGCCATCGTGGCCAGGTGGTGGGCCAGCTCCTGGCTGAGCGGCCCCGGAGCCACCGCGGTGAGGTCGGCCTGGAGCAGCATGTGGTCGACCGGTTCGGGGAGCAGCGGCTCCAGCGCGGCCGGCGCGGTGTGGAGGGGGTCGTCGTCGAGCAGCAGCGCCCGGCCGTGGGTCGCCACCCCGCCGAGGCCCATCAGCCCGACGAGGGCGGCCTCCTCGACGGCCCAGGCGACGGCTTCGGCGCGAGCCGCCGGGCGACGGGGACGCAGCCAGCCCAGCCGCGCGACCAGCGACGGCACCCCGGTGCCGGCGGCGAGCACCTCGCCCGTCGGGAGCGCGGCCACCTCGGCCAGTGCCCGGCGACGGGTCTCCACCAGCCAGGACCGCTCGAGGTCCGGGACGAGCGCGTTGACGGGCTTGCCCGCGAGGCGGCTGCCGACCAGGCCGATGAGCCGCGGGCTGTCGAGCCAGGTGAGTGCCAGGCGGGCCCAGCGGTCCGCGACCGAGCCGGCGCTCCAGACGTCGAAGGCGTCCGTGGGGAGCCAGGCGACGTCGAGCTCGTCCGTGGACCCGACCGCCACCAGACCCGCCGCGGCGGCGAGCTCGACGTGCAGGGCGGCGACGCGCTCCTCGACGTGCAGCAGCTCGGCCGCGGCCTTGAGCTCGCGCACGCCGAGCCCCCCGGTGCGCAGTCCGCTCGGTGGCGTCGTACCCCAGTGCTCCAGCAGCAGCTCGACGTGCCGGACCAGCTCGAACGCCGCGCCCGCTGCCGCCCGGTCGACCAGCGACGCGTCGCGCTCGGAGGTCGCGAGCGCAGGGATCGCGTCGACCGGGTCACGCGTCGTCCGGCCGCCCCGCAGCGCCACTGCCACCTCGCGCGGCACGGCGACGTGCCGGCGGTCCCGGGCCACCAGCAGGCCGCGCGCGAGCAGTTGGTCGACCGGCCCGGCCTCGTCACCGCGGGACACCGGGCGGTCGGTCGACTCGACGCTGCCGTCCTTGCCCTGTTGCTCGAGGTGCTCGAGGATTGCCCGTGCCTTGTCGTCGACCTCGTCGAGGAGCTCGTGCACGTGCGCGGGTTCCGCCAGGTGGGCCGTCACCGCGGCGATGTCGCGATGCCGGTCGCCGCTCGGCGCCACCCCGAGGTCGCGGGCCAGGGCGCCGATCCGGCTCGGCCCGTAACCGGCGAGCAGCACCTCTGCGGAGGGGCCCAACCCGGTGACCGCGGCGCCCAGCACGTCCGCCACGACGCTCAGCGCGCGCAGCGAGCCGTCGCGTCCCCAGACGAGGGCCATCGCGCGCAAGCGGTCCAGTGCGGTGTCGACCCCGTCGGCGGCGGCGTGGACCTGGCGGTGGAGCCCGCGAGCGGTTGCCGCGCCGCCGGCTGCCACGACCGCCTCGAGGACGCTGAGCTCGAGCCGGTCGAGCTGGTCGAGCGCGCGCAGCACCGAGGCCCGGGTGCCGGCACGCGAGGCCAGCTGGGCCGAGTCCTGCGGGGCAGGAGCGGCCAGGTCGGGCCGCTCCGCGAGCAGGCGCGCGAGGGCCTCGTCGGGCCAGCTGCGCAGCTGCTCGGCGAGGGTGCGGGGGGCGTCTTGGGACATCCGCACCACGCTACCGCCCCGCCGGACGCGCCCGACCCCGATTTGTCCGCGGCCGCCCCGCGGGGCGAGGGCTCGTTTCCGCGGACGAATCGGGGTGGTGGGGCGCGGGTCAGGTCAGAGGTCGACCGGGCGCAGCACGCGGTCGATGCCGTGCGCGATCTGCTTGTTCCCCTTGTTGAGGTTCTTCGCGGCGACGATCACCCGGGCGTTGCGGTCGTTGCGGTCGGCGTCGCGCAGCCGGACGCGGTCGCCGACCACACGGACCTCGAGCGAGCCACCCTGCGCCGTGTCGAGCGCGGCGCCGTCGGCCGCCTTGGCCTGCGCGTAGCGGATCGTCGCGCCCGGGACCACGTGGTAGAGCAGCACGGTCTCGAGCGTGTCCACGTCGACGAGCTTGGTGATCGCGCGGAGCACGCCCTTCTCGGTGCGCTTGCGGTCCCCGGTCAGGTCGGTGACGAGCTTGCGGAACGCCCGGTCGGTCGGCACGAAGGCGGTGAGCTTCACGTTGCCGTCGGCGAGCACGGCGACCGGGCTGTCGGGCTTGGCCGCGAGGACGGCGTAGACCGCCTTCTCGACGATGTCGAAGTCGCCCCACTTCCGGTCGAGGTGGTTGCCGTCGGCGGCGAGGACCTCGGCGAGGCTGGTGGTCCCCGGCGCGGCCTGGGCGGGTGCGGCGCCGAGCGCGGTGGTGGCGGCCAGGGCTACGGTCGTGGCGACGGCGGCGAGACGGCCGGTGCGGACAGATCGAGCGGACATGAGCGGACTCCCTCTGGTCGGGCGGCACGGCGACCCTCCGCCGCCGTACCGCTGGCTGTGCTCTGTGCGACCCGTTCGCCGGCCGGGATCCGGGGGATTGGTTGAACGAAAAATTACCTACCGCCGGACTGGACCAGGCGCGTAATGTGCGCGCCATGGAGTCGTATGCCGCCGGCGAGACCACCCCGTCCCTGATCGAGGAGACGATCGGCGAGAACTTCGCGAGGATCGCCCGTGAGCACGCCGACCGCGAGGCGCTCGTGGAGGTGGCGAGCGGCCGGCGGTGGACCTACGCGGAGCTCGACCGCGACGTCGACGCGCTGGCCCGCGGGCTGCTCGGCGCCGGGATCGCCAAGGGTGACCGGGTCGGCATCTGGGCGCCCAACTGCGCGGAGTGGACGCTGGTGCAGTACGCCACGGCCAAGGTCGGCGCGATCCTGGTCAACGTCAACCCGGCCTACCGCACCCACGAGCTCGCCTACGCGCTGAACCAGTCCGGCCTGCGGCTGCTGTTCTCCGCGACGGAGTTCAAGACCAGCGACTACCGGGGGATGGTCGAGGAGGTCCGCCAGGACGCCCTGGCGCTCGAACGCGTGGTCTTCCTCGGCACGGCCGACTGGGACGAGCTCCTGGCGGAGGGGGAGGGCGTCCCGGAGGGCGCGGTCGCCGAGCGGATGTCGACGCTGAGCAACACCGACCCGATCAACATCCAGTACACCTCGGGGACGACCGGCTTCCCCAAGGGTGCGACCCTCTCGCACCGCAACATCCTCAACAACGGCTTCTTCACCACCGAGCTGATCGACTTCACCCATGAGGACCGGCTCGCCATCCCGGTGCCCTTCTACCACTGCTTCGGGATGGTGATGGGCAACCTCGGCTGCACCACGCACGGCGCCGCGATGATCATCCCGGCGCCCGGCTTCGACCCCGGCATCACGCTGAAGGCCGTGCAGGACGAGCGGTGCACGGGCGTGTACGGCGTGCCCACGATGTTCATCGCGATGCAGAACGCGCCGGACTTCGCGTCCTACGACCTGTCCAGCCTGCGCACCGGCGTGATGGCCGGGTCGATCTGCCCGGTCGAGGTGATGAAGCGCTGCGTCAACGACATGCACATGGCCGAGGTGTCCATCGCCTACGGGATGACCGAGACCTCGCCGGTGTCGTGCCAGACCCGCAGCGACGACGACCTGGATCGCCGCACGGCCACGATCGGCCGGGTGCACCCGCACGTCGAGGTCAAGATCGTGGACCCGGTGACCGGAGGAACCGTCGAGCGCGGCGAGCCCGGTGAGCTGTGCACCCGCGGCTACTCGGTGATGATCGGCTACTGGGACGACCCGGAGAAGACCGCGGAGGCCATCGACACCGACGGCTGGATGCACACCGGCGACCTCGCCGTGATGCGCGAGGACGGCTACTGCAACATCGTCGGCCGGATCAAGGACATGGTGATCCGCGGCGGGGAGAACATCTACCCGCGCGAGATCGAGGAGTTCCTCTACACCCACCCCGACGTCGAGGACGTCCAGGTGGTCGGCGTCCCCGACGAGAAGTACGGCG
>JBQCEF010000436.1:0-6588 GCA_051960495.1 Nocardioides sp.
CCAGGACCAGTACATCTACCAGCTCCAGGGCTCCGACATCTCGCAGTCCTTCCACCGGTGCTCCACGAAGGAGAGCTTCACCGTGGTGATCTCGAACATGACCAGCGGCCCGATCGACACGCTCGACGCGCCGTACAAGTTCCGGGTCACGAACACCGCAGCCAAGGGGCAGAAGAAGTAGCGCACCTGGCAGCAAGCTGAAACACCCGCAGGGGCCGGTCCGAAAGGGTCGGCCCCTGCTGCGTCTCCTCAGCGTCTATGAACCGGCCCGCGCCTCCACGAGGGCCGAGTCGTCCGGGTTGTAGATCAACGCCAGGTGCAGTCCGTAGACCCAGTGAAAGATGAACACGCTGATGATGTAGCTCCAGCCGAAGTTGCTGCTGAAGAAGCCCGCCTCGGAGCCGCGCGCCGGTGCGTAGACCAGCGGCGTCATGATCAACAACGCGATGACGGCTAACGCCGTACCGAAGACCAGGCCCTTGGCCAGATTGCCCGCGGCGGTCGAGCCGAACGGCAGGAACGGCGCCAGCGCGATGGCGTAGACGAGCGCGAAGAACACGCCGTCGAGGTAGTGCGACAGCCCACCGATGAGGAACTGCGCGGTGGGGGAGGCGTCCGGCACGTAGACCAGGCCGTTGGCCGTCGGCCAGTCCATCCGCGTGAGACCGAAGTCGCCGAGCCAGAACCCGACGATCGTCCCGATGTGCACGGCGACGAGGCCGGCAAGGAGGGCGGCCCAGACCCGGTGCCTCGTGGCCCAGCCTCGCCAGGCGCTGACGGCCACCTCGCGCTCGACGTCCTTGGATGCTGATGTCAGGGTCGCCACGTCGACCACCTCATTCCCGAGCAGACCCGATTCCAACCATGGTCATACCCCTGCCCGCAATGATTGCGCAAGAGCACCGATATCACCGGCGGGCTGTGCTCCCCAGCACGTCGAGACCACCGCTCCCCGGTGAGGCAGACTGTCCCCCGTGCCTGAGACTCCCCCGCCGCAGCACTGCCCGACCCCGCGCGAGCTCGACGACCTCGAGCTGCTGACCCACGGCGCCCTCGCCCCGCTGGCCGGCTTCGAGGGCCCTGACGGCGAGATCACCCTCCAGGTGCCGCCCGACGTGGCGAAGCAGGCCGAGCAGGCCGGCGAGATCGAGCTGGTCGACCCCGAGGGCGTCCCCCTCGCGCGCGTCGCGGTCGAGAGCACGTACGACGCCGGCGACCTCACCGGCATCGCAGGCACGGTCGCCCCCCTCGCGCACAACGAGTTCGGGGCGTTCCGCAGGCTCTACCTCTCCCCCACGCAGGTCCGGGAGCAGTACGGCGACGCCGCCGTCACCGTGCCGGTCGCCGGCCCCCTCACCCACGCCGACCACGGCCGGATCCGCGCCGAGGCGGGTGGCAAGCCGGTCCTGCTGCTGGCCCTCACCGGCACCGGCACGCCCGAGCTGTCCGCCCCGGCGCTCATCCGTAGCACCCTCGCGGCGGCCGCCCACCTCGACAACGCCCACGTCGTCGCCGCGCCCCTGGCCAGCCGCGGCGACGCCGAGGCCGACCACCGGCTCGGGCAACGGGTCGTCGAGCACTACGCCCCCGGGGAGATCCTCGGCGTCACCGGCGAGGGCGACCTCCCCGACGACATCGCGGCGATCGTCGCGCACGACCTGCCCGCACCCGACCAGCAGGGCCTGGTGCTGTTCTTCACCGGCCTGTCCGGCAGCGGCAAGTCCACGCTGGCCCGCGCGCTGCACGACGTGATCCTCGAACAGGGCGACCGGACCGTGACGAGCCTCGACGGCGACGTCGTACGACGCAACCTGTCGGCCGGTCTGACCTTCTCCAAGGAGGACCGGGAGACCAACATCCGCCGGATCGGCTGGGTGGCCGCCGAGATCAGCCGGCACGGGGGCGTCGCGATCTGCAGCCCGATCGCGCCGTTCGACGCGACCCGCAAGCAGGTCCGCCAGATGGTCGACGAGGCGGGCGGCGCGTTCGTGCTGATCCACGTGGCCACGCCGCTGGAGGAGTGCGAGCGGCGCGACCGCAAGGGCCTCTACGCCAAGGCCCGGGCCGGCGAGATCCCCGAGTTCACCGGCATCTCCTCTCCCTACGAGGAGCCCGAGGACGCCGCCGTACGCGTCGACACCACCGGTCGCACCATCGAGGACGCCCTCGCCGACGTGCTGACCTACCTGTACGACGCCGGCTACCTGCAGCCCGAGACCCAGGACGCGTCGTGAGCGACCTCTTCACCACGGCCGCGCTATCCGTCCTCGCGGTCAGCTTCGGCGTCGGCATCGTCGTCGGCCTCACCGGCATGGGCGGCGGCGCGCTGATGACGCCGGCCCTGATCTTCTTGGGCGTGAACCCCTCGGCCGCGGTCGCCAACGACCTGGTGGCCGCCAGCATCAACAAGTCCGTCGGCGCCGGCGTGCACTGGAAGCACGGCAAGCCCAACCTCCAGCTCGCAGGCATGCTTGTCGTCTCCTCGGTGCCGTTCGCCTTCGCCGGAGCGTTCATCGTCAAGGCGCTCGGCGGCGGTGGGGAGGGCAGCGAGAGCTTCCTGACCTACGCGATCGGCGCGGCGCTGCTCTTCACGGCGAGCACGTACGCGCTGCGGATGTACCTCCAGCTACGGCACGTCACCGCCGGCAACGTGATCTCCGAGGAGGACCCGGTCATCCGGCCGGTCCCGACCCTTCTCGTCGGCGCCGTCGGCGGGCTGCTGGTCGGCATCACCAGCGTCGGCTCGGGGTCGCTCATCATGGTGGCGCTGCTGCTGCTCTACCCGACGCTGAGCGCGGTGAAGCTGGTCGGCACCGACCTCGTCCAGGCGGTCCCGCTCGTGCTGTCCGCGGCGATCAGCCACGTGCTGGTCACCGGCGTCGACTGGGCGGTGCTCGTCCCGCTGATCGTGGGCGGCACCCCCGGCACCTTCCTCGGGGCGCGGATCGCGAACTGGGTCTCGCAGTCGGTCATCCGCCGCGGCATCGTCATCGTGCTGACCCTCACCGGACTGAAGATGCTCGGCGTCCCCCCGGAGGGCGTCGGCATCATCGGGGCGGCGCTGCTGCTGCTCGGGCCCCTCGTGTGGGGGTTCATCCGGCAGACCCGCGGGCTGCCCGCCTTCGACAACAACGCCGCCGCCTGGCGGATCCCCGGTCGCGAGGACTGAGGCCCCATACGCTGCTCAGTGCCGCCCCAGGGCCCGGTAGGTCCACCCCGACTCACGCCAACGGTCCGGGTCCAAGCAGTTGCGTCCGTCGACGATCCTCGGGCTGGCCACGAGCGGCAGCAGATCCGCAGGGTCGAGCTCGCGGTACTCGAGCCACTCGGTGAGGAGCAGGACCACCTCCGCACCACGCACCGCCTCCTCGACGGTGTGCTCGAACGTCAAATCCGGCCACTTCTTGGCGGCGTTGTCGATCGCGCGCGGGTCGGTGACGACGACGTCCGCACCCTGAAGCTGCATCTGCGCCGCCACACTGAGTGCCGGGGAGTCCCGCACGTCGTCACTGTCGGGCTTGAACGCGGCTCCCAGGACGGCGATCCGCCGGCCGACGATGGAACCGCCGCACACCTCGCGCGCCAGGTCGACCATCCGCACCCGTCGCCGCATGTTGATGGCGTCGACCTCGCGCAGGAAAGTCAGCGTCTGGTCAGCGCCGAGCTCGCCCGCCCGCGCCATGAAGGCGCGGATGTCCTTGGGGAGACACCCGCCACCGAAGCCGAGGCCGGCGTTGAGGAACTTGCGTCCGATCCGGTCGTCGAGCCCGATCGCGTCGGCGAGCTGGGTGACGTCGGCACCGGCCACTTCGCACAGCTCGGCCATCGCGTTGATGAAGGAGATCTTGGTCGCCAGGAACGAGTTCGCCGCGACCTTCACCATCTGGGCGGTCGCGAGGTCAGTCTCGATCTTCGGGGTGCCGGCAGCCAGTGCCTTCGCGTAGACCTCGTCGAGTCGAGCCGCCCCCGCGCGCCCGGCGTCGTCGTTCGGGATCCCGTAGACGAATCGGTCGGGGTGCAGTGTGTCCTGCACCGCGTGCCCCTCACGGAGGAACTCTGGGTTCCATAGCAAGGTGGCGTCCGGTTGGGCCGCCGTGACGTCCTCGAGCAGCGACTCGGCCGTCCCGAGCGGCACCGTCGACTTGCCGACCACCACGTCGCCGGGTGCGAGCGACGGCAGCAGGGCCTGCACGGCCGCGTGGACGAAGCTGAGGTCGGCGGCGTTCTCTCCCCGCCGCTGCGGCGTCCCCACGCAGATGAAGTGCAGCTCCGCATCGGCAGCGGCCGAGGCGTCCGTGCTGAAGTGGAGCCGGCCGGTGCCCATCGCCTCGTCGAGCAGCTCGGCGAGGCCCGGCTCGTAGAATGGCGGCTCCCCGCGGGACAGTTTGGCGACCTGGTCCGCCGACACGTCTACGCCGACGACCTCGTGGCCGAGCGTGGTCATGCACGCCGCGTGGACCGCGCCGAGGTAGCCGCAGCCGAAAACAGAGATTCGCATTCCGGGGAGTTTATCGGCGAGGAAGGCCGGCAACACCCAGGGAGCCGTGTCGGTGCCGCCTGCCCAGAATCGCCCGCCCCGCCCCGTCTCGGTAGCATGACGGCTGCTCCCCTACGAGAGGTCTGACCCACCGATGACCGAAACCCACGCCGACTACCGGCTGAGCCAGCTCGACGAGCTGGAAGCCGAGTCGATCCACATCTTCCGCGAGGTCGCGGCCGAGTTCGAGAAGCCGGTGCTGATGTTCTCCGGCGGCAAGGACTCGATCGTCATGCTGCGGCTCGCCGAGAAGGCGTTCTACCCCGCCAAGATCCCGTTTCCGGTGCTCCAGGTCGACACCGGGTTCGACTTCCCCGAGGTCCTGCAGACCCGGGACAACTGGGTGAACCGGCTGGGCCTGCGGATGATCGTGGCGTCGGTGGACGAGGCCATCGAGAAGGGCATCGTCGTCGACGACGGCAAGACGACCCGCAACCGGCTCCAGATCGGCACCCTGCTCAACGTCATCGAGGAGGAGGGCTTCACCGCCGCCTTCGGTGGCGGCCGCCGCGACGAGGAGAAGGCCCGCGCGAAGGAGCGCGTCTACTCCCACCGCGACGAATTCGGCCAGTGGGACCCGAAGAACCAGCGCCCCGAGCTCTGGAGCCTCTACAACGGCCGGATCCACGGCGGCGAGCACATGCGGATCTTCCCGCTGAGCAACTGGACCGAGCTCGACATCTGGGCCTACATCCACCGCGAGGAGATCGAGATCCCGTCGATCTACTTCTCCCACCGGCGTCGGGTCATCGCCCGCGACGGCATGCTGCTGTCGGAGTCCGAGATGGTCCAGCCCAAGGGTAACGAGACCGTCGAGGAGAAGACGGTCCGCTTCCGCACCGTCGGCGACATGACGCAGACCGGCTGCGTGGAGAGCACCGCCAGCACCACCGCCGAGATCATCGAGGAGATCGCCATCGCCCGGGTCACCGAGCGAGGCGCCACCCGTGGCGACGACCGCTTCTCCGAGGCAGCCATGGAAGACCGCAAGAAGGAAGGCTACTTCTGATGACCGCCTCCGAAGCGCCCGAGGCGCTGCGCAACATGGACCTGCTCCGGTTCGCCACCGCCGGCTCCGTCGACGACGGCAAGTCGACCCTCATCGGCCGGCTCCTGCTCGACTCCAAGGCCATCTTCGAGGACCAGCTCGAGGCGGTGGAGTCCACCTCGCAGTCGCGGGGCTACGACTACACCGACCTAGCGCTGCTCACCGACGGGCTCCGCTCCGAGCGCGAGCAGGGCATCACCATCGACGTGGCCTACCGCTACTTCGCGACCCCGACGCGCAAGTTCATCATCGCCGACACCCCGGGCCACGTGCAGTACACCCGCAACATGGTGACGGGCGCCTCGACCGCCGACCTCGGCCTCGTCCTCGTGGACGCGCGCCAGGGCCTCACCGAGCAGTCGCGTCGGCACGCGGTGATCCTCTCGCTGCTCCGGGTCCCCCACCTGGTGCTCGCGGTCAACAAGATGGACCTCGTCGACTACGACCAGGCCACCTTCGACCGGATCCACCAGGAGTTCACCTCCTTCGCGACCAAGCTGTCGATCCCCGACCTCGAGATCATCCCGATCTCGGCGCTCAAGGGTGACAACGTCGTCGAGCGCAGCGACAAGATGCCGTGGTACTCCGGCCCGACGCTGATGCATCACCTCGAGCACGTCCACGTCGCCTCCGACCGCGACCTGGTCGACACCCGCTTCCCGGTGCAGTACGTCATCCGCCCGAAGTCGGACGAGCACCACGACTACCGCGGCTACGCCGGTCGTGTCGCCGGCGGCGTCCTGAAGCCCGGCGACGAGGTGGTCGTCCTGCCGAGCGGTATGACGAGCAAGATCGCGGGCATCGACATGTTCGACCGTGAGATCGACGAAGCGTTCCCGCCGATGTCGGTCACCGTGCGGCTCGAGGACGACGTCGACGTCAGCCGCGGCGACATGATCGCTCGCGTCAAGAACGCCCCGAAACCCAGCCAGGACATCGACGCGATGATCTGCTGGATGGACGAGAGCGCCCCGCTGCAGGTCGGGCGCAAGTACGCCATCAA
>JBQCEF010000437.1:0-2949 GCA_051960495.1 Nocardioides sp.
AGGTTGACGACGAAGGAGACCACGCCGGCGACGACCAGCAGGATCAGCGTGCCGAGGAGCAGCGGCGCCGGGTTGGCCCGGAACTTGTTCCAGCCGTAGCCGATGGCGTCCGGCGCGCTGTAGGCACCCGAGCTCGCGGCGCCGGGCGGCGGAGGCGGAGGCGCGGCGCCCCAGCCTCCTGGCTGCCCGGGCGGCGGAGGCGGAGGCGGGGTGCCCCAGCCGGCGCCGGGCGCCTGCCCACCTGGCGCAGGGGACTCCGGGGGTGTCGAACCGGGCGGGGTCGACTCGGGTCCGTTGCCGCTGCTGCCCCCGGGCGGGGGAGGGGTGCCATCGCTCATGCGCGAAACCCTAGGGCGAGGGCGCGGCACGTTGGCGCGCTTCCGCGCGCATTTTGCCGACCCGGCGCCTCCTCGCGCCTGCTGCCCGCGGCCGGGTTTGGGGAACATCCCGGCCGGGTAAGTTGTTGACCGTTCAACAGTTTCTACCTACAGGAGTCGCACCTCTATGCCTCGTCTGCTCGTCATCATCGGATCCACGCGTCCCGGCCGTGCCGGACTGCCCATCTCGGAGTGGTTCGTCGAGAGCGCCCGCGAGCACCGCGGCTTCGAGGTCGAGGTCGCCGACCTGGCGGAGGTCGACCTGCCGTTCTTCGACGAGCCGAACCACCCGCGGCTGCAGAAGTACGAGCACCAGCACACCAAGGACTGGAGCGCCACGGTCGACCGCGCGGACGCGATCGTCATGGTCACCCCCGAGTACAACTTCGGCTACCCGGCCCCGCTCAAGAACGCCATCGACTACCTCCACAACGAGTGGAAGGACAAGCCGGTCGGCTTCGTGTCCTACGGCGGGGTCGCCGCCGGCACCCGCGCGGTCCAGCAGCTCAAGCAGGTCGTGACCACGCTGAAGATGGTCCCGGTCACCGAGAACGTGAACATCCCGTTCTTCTTCCAGCTGATGGACGGCGAGGGCCGGCTCCAGGCCAACGACGTGATGGAGTCCGCGGCCGTCGCGATGCTCGACGAGCTCGGCCGGCTCACCCGGGCGCTGAGCCCGCTGCGTGAGGAGGACGAGGAGCGGGCCGCCTGACCCGAACGGCTCGATAGCTGGGCCGAGCTGTCAGGGTGCAAGCAACGACATTCGGCACTCAACCGACCGCGGACCGCCGGGTCACGACGTACCGGAGGTGGGCCGCTTCGGCGACTTGTACCAGCTGAGCCGCAGCTCGAAGCCGACCGTGGCGCCGGCCTCGGTGAGCGGCTCGCCGTCGGTGCTGGCGGCGCTCCAGATCCAGGGCCGCACGTGGGCCAGGGCGCTGCTGCGGTCCTCGGCGATCAGCGCCGCGACATCGGCGCGCAGCTCCTTGAGCTGCTCGAGGTCGGTGGCCTCGAAGTCGAGCGCGCGCTGCGCCCGGTCCTCGGCGGTCAGGCGCGCGAGCCCGAGCGCCTCCTGCTCCGGATCGCGCTCGTCCCACTCCGGCTCCACCGGGATGGCGAGCCGACGCGCACGCCACTCGCGCCACGGCGTCGCGAGGGCACCGAGAACCTCGTGCAGCGTGTCAATGACCAGGCGCTGCTCCTCGGTCGGGTCCGGCCACGCCTCGCCGAGCAGCGGGAGCACCTCGCTCCAGCGGACGTGGGCGTACCGCGACGGCGCGGGCGGGTCGAACGGCGCGTCGAAGCCGGGACCGGTCAGGTAGGTCAGGTCGACGCGAAGCTTGGGGTGGTGGTGGCGCGCCAGCTCCACGTAGGTCTGGACCTGGTCGGCGCGGTGGCTGCTGCGCTCGGTCTTGAGCTCGACCATCCAGAGCCGCTCGGAGGTGAGGATCGCGTAGTCCGGCGCCGACCCGCACGCGTCCTTCGGTCGCGCCGGCAGGTCGAACTCGTCGACGAACGCAGCCTCGCCCAGGTCCGCGGCCTCACCGAACGAGAGCCGGTCGAGCGCGGCGAGGAAGGCCCGCCCTTCGGCGCTGAGCGTCGAGCGGGTGTTCCACCGCGGGTAGGCGTCGTTGAGCAGCAGCATCGTGAGGAGCCGCTGGCAGTACTCCTCGCGCCCGAGCTTGAGCCGCTTGAGCAGGATCTCCGGGTGCTCGATCGACATGACCTCAGCTCCTCGTGCGACGGAGGTGGAGCCGGGCGGCTCTGTCGACCAATGTAGGAACGCCGGACCGCGGGCGTGGTGGTTTTCGCGCGTTTGGTCAAGCGGGCGCTACCCCGACGCGAGCCCGGTCAGTCGCAGAAGTCGCACACGCCGGTCGCCGGGAGCTCGGTGTAGCAGGTGGGACACAGCTTGACCTCCCGCTCGGCGGGCTTGATCCGGGCGGGCTTCTTCTCGGCGGCCTTGCGTGCCGGTGCCTTGCGAGCCGTTCCGGCGACGGTCGTCGTACCCGCGCTGCTCCTGGCGCCGCTGCTCGCCGGAGCCCTCGCCGCCCGCGCCCGTTCCTCGCGCTCGACCTCCTCCTCGTCGACCGCGATGTCGAAGCCGAGTCGCTCCAGCACCTTGGCGCCGCCCCCCAGGCTGTCGGCGAGCTCGTCACGCGTCGCGGCTCGCCCGGTCGCGTGCAGGTAGGCCACGCCGAGCACTGCCTTGGAGTCGTACTCCTGGCCGCCGTGCCAGAGCGTGTAGGCGGTCGACCTGCCGAAGCGGTAGCGGCTCAGGAACTCGCGCGAGCCGAGCCGGTCGTACTCGTCGAGCACCGCCAGGACGTGTGCCCGGTTCACCAGGTTCCAGTCAGGCATGGAGCCAAACTTACGCGCTGCTGCTCAGCGAGCGGCAGGTGGCTGCCGGGCCGATTCTGTCGGACCCCGGGGATAGCGTCGTGACACGAAGCAGGGTCGAGTACTGGGGGTGGTCATGGACGACGAGTCGACGAGGGACCGGGGGAGCGACGCAGGGATGGAACGCGCGACAGCGCAGGCGTGGCGGGAGTTCCGGGCCGGTCTGGGGGAC
>JBQCEF010000438.1:0-4405 GCA_051960495.1 Nocardioides sp.
GTGAACGGGGCCGGAGACGGTCCAACGGACCTTACTGAGACTGTTCGCGGGCCCACGCCTCCGCGGACTCCCGTCGGATGTCCCGTTCGTCGAGGAGCTCGTCGATCGACACCGACCGTGCCCAGCCGGGCGGAGGCTCGATGGTCCAGCGCCGCTGCTCGACAGGCTCCCAGCGAGCGCGTGCCCTTGCCGCGCGCATGCGTCGTACGACGGAACTCGGATCGAGCAGGTCGTAGCCAGTGACCCGGAAGACCTCGAGCCCGTGGTCCCGCAGGCCGGCTTCCCGCACCGCGTCCTGGCTTCGGCGCCGGGCGCCGGAGTGGTCGCCACCGTCGTACTCGCCCACCACTCCCGCCTCGAGGTCGAGCAGGTCCGCCACCCCCAGCAGCCTGCCGCCAAGCGAGAACACCTCGCAGTTGATGAGGGGGCGGGGGAGCCCGGCGTCGCGGACCCAGAGCAGACCCATCCGGGACTCGGCGGGCGACCGGCTGTGCTCACAGGCGAGGTCGAGCGCCTCGCGCACGAGCAGGACACCGTCCCAGCCGGAGTGCGCCTCGACGTAGTCGCGCATCCGCCGCAGCGAGGTGAGCTCGGCGGCGATGGCCATCTCCACGGCGACCACCGCCTCCCGGACGTCCGGAGCGAGCCGCATCGCGTCGAAGGTCGCTCGTTCCGGGCGGGTCACGCGCATGCCGAGCCGGATGACCACCTCCCCGTCGTCGAGCCGGTCCTGCCGCCAGCGCACGCCGGGCCTGGGGCGCCGACGGTCGCGGGGGCCGGTCACCAGCACGACCGGGAGCCGGGTGACGCCGTCAGGGGCGAGCCCGTCGAAGAAGTTCGCTCCGTGGGCCCGCAGCGCTCCCCAGCCGGTGACCGCGCCACGGCCGTGCAGCAGCTCGTGCATCTCCAGCACGCGCTGCTCCGGCGCCGCGGCGTCAGCGGTTGAGGGGACGTAGCGCCCGGGCGTGGTCCGCCGCCAGGGCGACCCGGGGCCGCCGGCGCGATGGGCCTGGCTCTTGGTAGGCCCGTGCACGCCGGTGGGGTCGACCGGCACCGGGCGGGCCAGCGCGCGCGGCGGGTCACAGATCGGGTCCCAGTGGTGGCGTCGGCGCATGCTCTCGAGGATGGCAAGGCGGCGAGGGTCCGTGGCCGTTGTCCACAGGGGGATTCGGCTGCTGGCCCGGTGCCGGAGGCGCGCGGGCGCAGCCACGGGGCTCACTAAGGTCCGATGGACCGTATTTCGGTGCGCGGACGGTCCATCGGACCTTAGTGAGCCTGCTTCGCGCCGCCGGGTCAGCGCGGCGTCGGGGCGGCGGGGGTACGCCGGCGACGGGGGGTCGTCACGAGGACCTCCTGCATGTCCCGCAGCGGCGACCCGTCCTCGGCGAGGTGGTGCCGGGTCCACTGGCCGCTCGGCTCGAGCCACCAGCTGGAGGTGCCCGCGTCGAAGGCCAGGTCCAGCACCCGGCCGACCTGCTCGACCTGGGCCGCGCCGGGCAGCTGCACCAGGCATTCCACGCGCCGGTCCAGGTTGCGGTGCATCAGATCCGCCGAGCCGATCCACGCCGTCGGCGACCCGCCGTTCTCGAACCAGAAGATCCGGCTGTGCTCGAGGAACCGGCCGAGCACCGACCGGACCCGGATCGTCTCGGAGAGCCCCTCGACTCCCGGCCGCAGCGCGCAGATGCCGCGGGTGAGGAGGTCGACCGGGACGCCGGCCTGCGAGGCGTGGTACAGCGCGTCGATGGTCGCCTCGTCGACGATCGAGTTGGCCTTGACCCGGATCCGGGCCGGCAGCCCGGCCTTGTGGTTCTCGACCTCGGTCGCGATCTGTCGCAGCAGCCCGTCGCGGACCGAGTCCGGCGCCACGAGGAGGTTCTCGTAGGAGGCGTTGCGGGAGTAGCCCGACAGGTTGTTGAACAGGTGGGCGACGTCCTCGCCGATCCGGTCGTTGCAGGTCAGCAGCCCGAAGTCCTCATACGTCCGCGCCGTCTTCGGGTTGTAGTTGCCGGTGCCGATGTGGACGTAGCGGCGGATCCCGTCGGGCTCGTCGCGCACCACCAGCGCCAGCTTGCAGTGGGTCTTCAGCCCGACCAGCCCGTAGACGACGTGGCAGCCGGCGTGCTCGAGCTGCCGCGCCCACTTGATGTTGGCCTGCTCGTCGAAGCGCGCCTTGATCTCGATGAGCACCAGGACCTGCTTGCCGGCCTCGGCGGCGTCGACCAGGGCGTCGATGATCGGGGAGTCGCCGGAGGTCCGGTAGAGCGTCTGCTTGATCGCGAGCACGTTCGGGTCCGCGGCGGCCTGCTCGATGAACCGCTGCACGGAGGTGGCGAACGAGTCGTAGGGGTGGTGCAGCAGTACGTCGTTTCGCCGCAGCGCCCCGAACACGTCGACGGGCGAGGCCGACTCCACCTCGGCCAGCTGGGCGTGCGTGGTCGGCACGAACGCCGGGAACTTCAGCTCGGCCCGGTCGAGGTCCGCGATGTCGTTGAGGCCGGTGAGGTCCAGCGGGCCGGGCAGCCGCACCACCTCCGCCGCGGCGACGCCGAGCTCGGAGACCAGCAGGTCCAGCACGTGCTCGTCGATGGACTCCTCGACCTCCAGGCGCACCGGCGGCCCGAACCGGCGTCGCAGCAGCTCCTTCTCGAGCGCGGCGAGCAGGTTCTCGGCGTCGTCCTCCTCGACCTCGAGGTCCTCGTTGCGGGTGACCCGGAACGTGTGGACCGCCAGGACTTCCATGCCCGGGAACAGCCGCTTGAGGTGCTCGGAGATGACGTCCTCCAGCGGCACGAACCGCTGCGGCCCCACCGGCACGAAGCGGCTGAAGATCGGCGGCACCTTCACCCGTGCGAAGTGCTCCTTGCCGGTCTTGGGGTTGCGCACCAGCACGGCCAGGTTGAGCGAGAGCCCGGAGATGTAGGGGAACGGGTGGGCCGGGTCCACGGCGAGCGGGGTGAGCACCGGGAACACCCGGTCGCGGAAGAGCTTCTTGCACTCCTTCTGCTCGTCCCGGTCGAGGTCGGCCCAGCGCAGCACCTCGATGTTCTGCTCGGCGAGCGCCGGGATGATCTCGTCGCGGAACAGCTTCGCGTGCCGTTGCATGAGGGCGCCCGTCGTACCCCAGATCTGCTCGAGCACCTCCCGGGGCAGCAGACCGGACGCGGACGGTACGGCGACCCCGGCGGCGATCCGTCGCTTGAGACCGGCCACCCGGACCATGAAGAACTCGTCGAGGTTGGAGGCGAAGATCGCCAGGAACCGCACCCGCTCGAGAAGCGGCAGGTTCGGGTCCTCGGCCAGCTCGAGCACGCGGGTGTTGAAGTGCAGCCACGACAGCTCCCGGTCGAGGAACCGGTCGGCGGGCAGGTCGTCGGAGCGCAGGTCGTAGGGCGGCTCGACGTCGAACGAGTCCTCGCTGACGACGCTGAGCGACCGGGGCTGGCTCTCGACAGTCACGTCTGCATGGTGACACCGGGAGGTTAACGGCGGGTAGACAAGCAGGTAGGTTCCCGCCATGGCACCCCCCATGCGCACCCGCGTGGAGGCCCTCGGCCTGCGCGCCGCGGCAGCACTCCCGCCGGCCCTGATCCGCCGTCTCGCCGGGCGGCCGGTCGTCCTGGACGGTCAGCTGCTCGACGCCGAGACGCAGTGGCTGCTGCGGCTCAAGCAGTTGCTCCGCGAGCCGCTGGCGGAGCAGCTGCCGGTGCCCGACGGCCGCCCGGTGATGCGCCGCGAGGCGACGCTGGCCGGCGGGCGGCATCCGATCGGCGAGGTCCGCGACCTGCTCCTGCCCGGCGGTGACGGGCCGATCGGGGCGCGGCTGTTCGTGCCGCGCTCGCAGGTCTCCGGCGCGACCGCCGGGGACGCCGGGCCCGGCCCGCTGCTGGTGTTCGTCCACGGCGGCGGGATGGTCTACGGGGACCTCGACACCCACGACGCCTCGTGCCGCTTCCTGGCCGAACGGTGCGACGTACGCGTGCTGTCGCTGGACTACCGGCTCGCTCCCGAGCACCCGTTCCCGGCCGGGGTGGAGGACGTCTGGACGGCCTACCAGTGGGTCGCCGAGCACCCCGAGGACTTCGGTGCCGACCCGGACCGGATCGCGGTGGGCGGCGACTCGGCGGGCGGCTACCTGGCCGCGGTCATCGCGCTCAAGGCGGCCGAGGCCGGGGTGCCGTGCGCGTTCCAGCTGCTCGTCTACCCGATGACCGACATGACCGCGCAGACGGAGAGCCGGCGGATCTTCGCCGAGGGGTTCTACCTGACCAGTGAGTTCATCGACGTCGTGAGCCGGGCCTACCTGACCGACCCGGCACAGGTGCACGACCCGCTCGTCTCGGTGCTGCTGACCGAGAAGATCCCCGACGGACTGGCCCCGGCGTACGTCGCGACCGCCGGCTTC
>JBQCEF010000439.1:0-7439 GCA_051960495.1 Nocardioides sp.
ACCGCACACGAGGTCACCACCGACGGCGTGACCGCCATCAGCACCCCCGGCTACGCGACCGTGCGCGACACCCCGTTCACCGGCCGCGCCGAGGCGCTCGGGGTCGTGGGCGCGGGCTACGAGCCCCTGCAGAACGAGGATCACGCCGAGTTCCTGAACAACCTCGCCGACCAGTCCGGCGCGGTGTTCGACACCGCCGGATCGCTTCGCGGCGGACGACAGGTCTTCATCACCATGCAGTTGCCCGACAGGCTCAAGATCGGCGGCACCGACGCCGTCGACCTGAACATCGCCGCCCTCAACAGCCACGACGGCTCGGGAGCCTTCCGGATCCTCGTGACGCCGGTTCGCGTGGTCTGCGCCAACACCCAAGCAGCCGCGCTGGCGGCTCACGCGTCGAGCTTCTCCATCCGGCACACCCGGAACGCCAAGGCAGCGGTGGCAGCAGCTCGCGACGCCCTCGGGCTCACGTTCGAGTACGTCGAGGCATTCGAGGCCGAGGCCAAGCGCCTCATCGGGACGACGCTCACCGATGGCCAGTTCGACGACCTCATCGAGGCGACCTTCGGGCCGCTCGATCCCGACGCCAGCGAGCAGGCCGACGCCGACCGGCACGACGTCCTGTCGTACCTCTTCCACCACGCCGACACGCAGACCGGCATCCGGGGCACAGCGTGGGCCGGCTACCAAGCCGTGGCCGCGTACGTCGACCACTTCGCCCCCGTTCGCGCCAAGAACGACGCTGCCAGTGCTCGCGCCCGTCGACTCCTGACCTCCGACGAGCCCACCAAGACCAAGCGCCTCGCTTGGTCCGCCCTCAGCACCGCCTGACCCTCCCCCGCTCGACCTCCTCGCCTCACCGTCCTCGCGATCTCAACTGCCACACACCCACTGCACTCCGTGATCGGACGGGTGTCCGTTCGCCCGCGGCTCCGCGCTTGAAGGGGGTGTGATGAGTCTGCGGAAGCTGACCGCGGGTGATGGATACAGCTACCTCACCCGCCAGGTCGCCGCGCACGACGCGACGGAGAAGGGTCACACGAGCCTCGCGGACTACTACGACGAGAAGGGCGAGTCTCCGGGACGCTGGATGGGCTCGGGTCTTGGTCCGCTTGGCCTTGCGCCCGGCGAGACCGTCACGGCCGCGCAGATGGCATCGCTGTTCGGCCTCGGCCAACATCCACGCGCCGGGCAGATAGAGGCGGAGCTCGCCGAGCGTGGTGAATCCCGGGCGGCGATCGAGAAGGCCATTGCGCTCGGCCGCCGGTTCCCCGTCCACGACAAGGTGTCGGACTTCAACGTCAAGGTGGCGGAGGCGTTCACGTCGTATAACCGCGAGCACGGTCAGAGGTGGAACGCGGTGATTCGCCCGGAAGAACGGGCACGGATCCGAACCGAGATCGGCGCCTCCATGTTCGCCGAGAGGCACGGTCGCGAACCTCAGGATGTGCGCGAGCTCTCCGGCTTCATTGCCAAGGAGTCGCGTCAGGTCACGAGTGCCGTCGCCGGCTTCGACCTCTCCTTCTCCCCGGTCAAGTCCGTGTCGACGCTGTGGGCGCTCGCCTCGCACGAGGTTGCCTCGGAGGTTCGCTCGGCGCATGAGGCAGCCGTCGCCGACACGCTCTCCTGGCTCGAGCGTGAGGTCGCGTACACCCGCGTCGGGCGCGGCGGCGCACGGCAGGTCAAGACGCGGGGTCTGATCGCCGCGGCATTCACACACCGTGACAGCCGCGCGGGTGACCCTGACCTTCACACCCACGTCGCGGTCAGCAACAAGGTGCAGAGCGAGGACGGCCGCTGGCTCGCGCTAGACGGCCGCCTCCTGTATGGCGCGAAGGTCGCGGCCTCCGAGCACTACAACACGCGCATCGAGGCCGAGCTCACCGACCGCCTCGGCGTCGAGTTCGCCGAGCGTGCGGACTCGACGCCCGGGAAACTGCCAGTGCGGGAGATCCGCGGTGTCAGCACGACCCTCACGCGGTTCTGGTCGCGGCGCCGCGCCGACATCAAGACGCGGCAAGGGGAACTCGCAGCCGAGTTCCAGAAGACCTTCGGCCGACCGCCCACAGCGACCGAGGCGCTCTGGCAGGCCGACCAGGCCACTCTGGACACTCGCGCACCGAAGCACGAGCCCCGCAGTGAACGGGAGCAGCGCGCGACCTGGCGCGCCGAGGCCGACGACGTCCTGGGCGACCCAGCCGAGGTCGACGAGATGTTCGTCCGTGCCGTGGGCCGCCGTACCGAGGGCCAGACGGCAACGCGGGCATGGGTCGAGGACGCCGCCGCGGCGACGATCGCCTTCGCCGAGGAGTCACGCGCGACCTGGAACGTCTGGCATCTCCTCGCCGAAGCCCAGCGCCAGGTACGGCGCGCCGGCATCGCCTGTGATGACGTCGACCGGGCCGTCGACCAGGTCGTCGAGGCCGCGATCTCCCGTTCCGTCCGGCTGGGAGTCGACGACCCGATCTCCGAACCCCCGCCGCTGCAGCGTTCCGGCGGCGCAAGTGTGTACGACGTCCACGGCGCGACGCTCTACACGTCGGCCAAGGTTCTGCTCGCCGAGAAGGAGATCCTCGACCTCGCCGGGCGAACCGGAGGACACGCGCTCGCCGACGTACGCGTCGAGGTGGCCATCGCAGGCGCCGCGGCCAACGGATTCGAGCTCAACGACGCCCAGGCGGCGATGGTGCGCGACCTCGCCACGTCCGGCGCCGTCGTCCAGCTCGCCCTGTCGCCCGCGGGGACGGGCAAGACCACCACCATGAGTGTCCTCGCGGACGCCTGGGCAGAGTCCGGCGGCCAGGTGGTCGGGCTGGCACCTTCCGCGCAGGCCGCCCACGAGCTCGGCCAGGCCATCACCGGCCACACCGACACCCTCGCCAAGCTGACCTGGAGCCTCGCCAACGAGCCGCCCGCTGCTTGGCCCCGCTGGATCCGCGACATCGGGCCGCAGTCGCTGGTCATCATCGACGAAGCCGGACAGGCCGCCACCACCGAGGTCGCCGCCGCCGTACGCTTCGTCGCCGACCGTGGCGGCCTCGTGCGGCTCATCGGCGATGACCAGCAACTCGCCGCAGTCGGAGCTGGCGGTGTCCTGCGCGACATCCAGCAGCAGTACGGCGCCTCGACCCTCTCCGAGGTCCACCGCTTCGACGACCCGGCCGAAGCAGCCGCAACCCTCGCGGTGCGCGAAGGCGACTCGGCCGCACTCGGGTTCTACGCCGACAACGCGCGGATCCACGTGGGCGACCTGAGCGCAGTCGCCGACCAGGCGTACGACGGGTGGGCAGCGGATCGTGCGGGCGGGCTGGACGCGGTGCTCCTCGCTCCGACACGCGAACTCGTCAGCCAGCTCAACGCTCGAGCCCGCGCAGACCGCCTCTCGACGATCGCGGCTGATGACCCCGAGGTCGTCCTCGCCGACGGCAACCGAGCCTCGATCGGCGACGTGATCGTCACGCGGCGCAACAGCCGGCGGCTCGTCCTCTCGCGGAGCAACTGGGTCAAGAACGGTGACCGCTGGCGCGTCGAGAAGGTCCTGAGCGACGGCGGCCTCCTCGCCCGGCATCTCGGGCTCGGTCGTGCTGTCGAGCTCTCACCCGCCTACGTCGCGCAACACGTCCAGCTCGGCTACGCGACAACGGTCCATGGCGCGCAGGGCATGACGGCCGACACGGCACACCTCGTCGCGGCGGGCGAGGAGACGAGGCAGACGCTGTACGTCGGCATCTCCCGCGGCCGCCAGGCGAACCACATCTACGTCGCCACCGGGTACGACGGGGACCCACACAGCTTGATCGACCCGAAGGCACTCCGTCCGCCGACGGCGATCGACGTCCTCGCCGAGATCCTCGAACGCGACGGCTCCGACCGCTCCGCCACGACCGCGCAGCGGGAGGCGGCGGCGTACACGACCCAGCTCCACGATGCCGTCATGCGCTACCACGACGCCCTCGGCTTCGCCGCCGAGGACGTGCTCGGCGCCGACTCGCTGGCGAGCACGGACCGGGAGGTCGAGGCGATCTGGCCGGGGCTGACCAGCGAACCGGCGTACCCGACGTTGCGTGCGCACCTTGCCCTGCGGGCGCTCGAAGGAGCCGACCCGGTCGCCACGCTGCTCGATGCCGCGAACGAGCGCGAGCTCGGCACCTCCGACGACCGCGCGGCTGTCCTCGACTGGCGGGTTGGCAAGGCTGCGGCCGGCCCCGTGCCGTGGCTCGACGGCCTGCCAGAACGACTCGCCGACCACGCAACCTGGGGTCCCTACCTCCGCAGTCGCTTCGATCGGATCACGACCCTCGCGGGTGATGTCCGGGGTGAGGCCGAGGCGTGGACCCCGACAGCAACCCCTCCGTGGGCCTCAGGACTCACCGCAGCCGAGCACTCGGCGCTGCGCGGCGACCTCTCGGTCTGGCGCGCAGCGTTCGACGTCCCCGAGGACCACGCCCGTGCCACCGGCCCCGTGCAGCCGGGGGCGTCGACTGCTCCCCACCAGGAGGAACTCGAACGCCGGGTCCGCGCGGTGCTGGGCATCCACCGCGCCGACGACGAACTGCTCGAACTCATGCCGGAGGAAGTCCGGACGGACGCCGAATTCGGCCGTCTCTCGGAGCGACTCGGGGCACTGCAGGCGGCTCAGGTCGACGTGGGCCCACTGATCAACCGTGCCCTCGACGCCGACCGCCCGCTTCCCGACGAGCGTACCGCCGACGCTCTCTGGTGGCGGATCACCCGTCACCTCGGCCCAGCCGCCCTGCGGGCGTCGGCCAACCAGGCTCACACACTCCGACCCGCTTGGACCTCACACCTCAGTGAGCGACTCGGTGAAGCGACCTGTGAGCGAGTCATGGCCGACGCGATGTGGCCGGCTCTGGTCGCCGCTCTCCACGACCGCCCCGCCGAGTGGACCGCCGAACAACTCATCGACGCCGCGACTTCCGGCAACGGACCCGACGTACGGCCTGAAGAACTCTGCTCCGCGCTTGTCTGGCGCATCGCCACCATGACGGACGCACCGTTCGCCGAGCCGGAGCCGCCCGAGCCCGACTTCTCTCAGCCGGAGTCGGCGCCGGCCGAGCCGATCACGGCAGTGGCCGACACGAGCACGTCGACGGAACGGATCGTCGAACTCAACCGCTGGGCCCTCGACCACTATTCCGCCATGTACCCCAAGTCCTGGGCACCCGACTACCTGAACCAGCGCCTTACAACCGATCTGACCGACGACCCGCGCTACCAGGTCGGCTACGCGCCACCCGGGCCGACCAGCCTGGTCCAGCACCTGACGACGCGGGGCGCCAGCGTGGAGGAGCTACTCGACGCCGGTCTCGCCCGACGAACAGAGCGTGGCCAGCTGGTCGACGCCTTCCGCGACCGCCTGGTCTTCCCGATCTATTCGGGTAGCCAGCTCGTCGGCTTCATCGGCCGCCGCAACCCCACGAAGCCGGACGGAGAGTTCTCTGGCCCCAAGTACCTGAACACGCGATCCACGGCGGCCTTCGCCAAGGGCGAGCCACTGTTCGGCTTGACCGAGACCACCGCAGACCTGGATGCGGGCTCGACACCGGTGCTCGTCGAAGGCCCCATGGACGCCATCGCCGTGACCTTAGCGACGAGTGGCGGGTACGTCGGCATCGCGCCGCTCGGCACGTCGTTCACCGAACCACAGGCCGCCAAGCTGAAGCCGTACCTGCGTGAAGACGCGGGCCGCATCGTCATCGCGACCGACCCCGACTCAGCCGGATGGCAGTCGGCCCAGCGAACGTTCTGGCGCCTCGCAGCGCTCCGCGCCGCGCCGCGCCACCTCACCCTTCCGGATGGGGTTGACCCGGCCGACGTTCTGCGCGACGGCGGCAACGCCACGCTCCGTCGACGTCTGGCGGACTCAGGTGACTTCGCCGACGTTCTCATCGATCGCCTACTCGACGAGCGCCTCGAAGTTCGGGACGACGCGTTCTCCCGCGTCGACCACTGCCGTGAGGTCGCTCAGATCATCGGAGCCCTGCCGCCCGACCACTGGCTGGAGCACGCCCAGCACATTGCCGACCGGCTCGACATGCCGCTACACGCGGTGATCGAAACCGTCCTCGAGGCTGGCGCCAGATGGACGGATGAACCCCTCGCGTGTGCGGGACGCGAACTTGCCCGCCTGAGGGCCTCCGCCCCGCCGGCGAAGGCCATTTGTCGCCAACCCAAGGTCGGTTCCCCGGCCGCGACGCCGGACACGATCGACCCCCTTCAGATCTCGCCCAGGGCGGCTCAGGCGGTCGACCGATGAGCGCGATCCGTCACTGCATTCCGCCCAGTATGGGCGCCTGCGAGCGGCGTGGCCGAGCTAGCCGTCCGACGGAGGCTGGTGGGTCACTCGCTCGAGCTCTGCACTGATGGGCGCCCCGGTCGCCGTGTCGAATTCGACCCAGGCCATGAACCGCAACTGGACATTCCAATGTGACTCGCCGCTGCCATCACCGACTGAGGCGTAGCCGTCAACAAGAGCGAGCCCGCGGTTGTCGATCGAGTACGCGCGGAGAGAGCGCAAGTCGGAAAGCTCGATACTAAGGGATCCGGGATCGCCTTCACGGCTGGAAATGACTGGCAGGTCGGCCGCAAAGTCCCAGAGGTCAAAGCCGAAGAAGGTTTTGTAGGGCTCGACGTTCGATACATCGGGCCCTTCAATCTTGGTCGCCAGCAGGTCGAACAGGTGATCAAGACTGGGCATGTATGTGAGTTGACCAGTAATCTCAATCAGCTCGGCGGCGAGGGCCGGTTGCAGCGATTCGCCGTCCGTGTCAGCAAAGTCTCCAGTATTTCGACTGACGAAAATGACTTCCCCACCATCGTCAGCGAGACGGCGACACGTTAACCAGATGAGAGCATCCCGGCCACCACGACCGCCCTTTGCTGGTGGTGTCCGACTCGCCTCACGCGAGAGGGCTTCGAGCGCGTCTTCTGCTACCGCTGGAATCGAACGAAAGCAGCTCCGCAGATCCGCTTCCCATTGCGCGACGACTTCGTCGGCGTCCGGAATGTATACACCTGGCAGGTCGAAGAACCGCGCAATCTTCTTGTTGGCGTCGAGAAAGTCCTTAGCTGCTGCTTGGTACTGCTCACGGCGAAGGTTGATCGCCTCCTCGAACACCAACTCCGGGAGGCAAAGGGTGATCCCGGCCTCCAAGCACAGCCGCCTCAGGCTTACCCAAAGAGGGCTTGCCAGATCTGCGCCGACACCAAACACGTTGGTATCGAGAACTGCGACTCGATCAGGCATGGACCTCGCCCAGTCGCGTTTCGATCCTATGGGCGAGTGCGTCGAAGAGTTCCAACGTGTCTTGCGCGCGGGTGTATTGAGCGCCGCGCGCCTGAGAGCCAGTGAGTTCGAAGATCGCCTTGTTCGCTTGCTGAGCCATTGGAATAAGGCTAGACAGGTTCTTTACTTCCCC
>JBQCEF010000440.1:0-2560 GCA_051960495.1 Nocardioides sp.
GAACCAACCATGAGGATCACAAGGCGCACATCCGTGTCGGCGGCCCGGTTCGTCGCACTGCTCGCCGTCGTACCGCTCGCCGCCGCGTTCGCCGCGCCGGCCTCCGCCGCCGGGGACTCCACTCCCGGGGTCACCGTGACAGCGAGCAACCCTGCCGGATCGAAGGCGGGCGGCCCGACCTTGTCGCTGACCGCGCACACCGAAGCCAGTGCGTTCAGCGACCCGTCCTGCCGGCCGGAGGACCTGACCCTGGAGTGCTGGGGCTCGCTGGTGCTGCGCCTCCCTGCCTACGGCGACCTCGCCGTGGGGAGCTTCGAGGTCCACCGCGTGGCCGTGGGCGACATCAGCTGCGGGGCGAGGGCGGCGAGGACGACGGCTGCGGCGACCACGGCATGGAGCTCGCACCGACACCGTCCGGGCCGGTCCAGGCGCAGGTGAACGGGGTCGGCTACGTGAAGTGGCAGGGGAACACCGAGCTGCCCGTGGGAACCAAGGTCCAGCTCAAGATCACGCTGACCGACAACGGCAAGGCAGCGTACGGCGACCAGGTCGTCGTCCAGGTCAACCAGTTCGTGGAGGGACCGGACAAGCCGCTGCTCTACAAGTCCGGCATCGAGACGGTCCAGCAGGTCCGCATCCACGTCGACGAGAGCACCGGCGGGGCGGGCACCTCGTGAGGTGAGTAGTTCCTTACCTGCAAGGCGGATGGCGTAAGTGCACTACCGGCAACGGGTCTTCAGCCCCCGCCGCCTTGCCCCTTCGGCTCTGCCTCGCGTCCCCGCGGACGCCGAGGGTGGGAACCGGAGGTCCTGCGGGGGGAGCCCACCCCCGTCGCACGCGAGGGCACAGCCTCCTGGCGCAGCGCTGCATCCCTGGAGATGCATGCCGATGCGCGCGTGCAGGCGGAGCGGCCAACCCCCTCTCGACGCTCCCAGTCGCGGCAGACCGCCGCGCGAGAGAGGAGAGGTTGGGATGAACAGACGATCACGCGGCGCGCTGGTGGCCAGCGCCCTGAGCACGGTCCTCCTGCTGTCGTCACCCGCGCTCGCCGCCCCCGGCGGCCCCGGCGGCGGTGGCGGTGGCGGCGGCGGTGCCGGAGGCGGTGGTGGAGGTGGTGGGGGCGGCGGCGAGCCCGTCGACAACACCGGCTCGCTCTACTCCGACCTCGTCATCGCGCTCCGCGCAGCGAACGGGACGCCGATCCTCAAGATGTACGCCGTCCCGGCCACGGAGACCGAGCCCGGCACGAACGAGTACTGCGTGCAGCCGGTGTCCTACGAACAGGTCCCCGGACTCATCGCGGAGACCAACCCCGTCGACGGCCGGCAGGTCTGGGTGATCCCGCTGCAGGGCCAGTGGATCGGCGATCCCAACTCGCCGGTCGCGCAGGACGAGATCGGCGCGTGCGACCCGCAGCCGCAGTACGCCATGTTCGTCAATGAGGTCGAGCTGGAGCGGCTGAACCTGGCCCGCACGTCCGACGAGGTCATCGCCCAGAAGATCGCCGACGTGCAGACCAAGCTCAAGTACGCCGACCAGATCACCCTGGGCCCGACCGGCCGCCTCGCCTACGACGGCACCGAGATCGACGCCTCCCCCGAGAACGCCGGGATGTACCAGTCGCTGATGACGTCGGGCACGATCCGCGGACTCCACCCGGAGAACATGGCGGGTCCCACCGCACTGGTCGGGCCGGCGCCCGGGCCCGGTGACCCCCAGCCGAACAGCCAGTTCGACGCCTGGGAGCTCGCCGCGATGACCATCGGCGCGGCGGCGGCCAAGAACACGCCGCTCACGCTCGACGCGGTCGAGTACTACAACCGGGTCATCGGCTTCCCGCCGGACGACCCCACTGCCACCCCGCCCGTGGTCTACGACTCGCCGTGGGGCGTGGACTTCGTTCGGTCGATCGACCCCGACCCCGACAACATCACCCGGGCGGAGCTCGCCAACAGTGAGCGGTTCGTCGACTACAGCGGGTTCAGCTACAACCGGTCGCAGACCTTCAAGGGCAGCGTCACCTGGCTCGACGTGGCGTCGCTGAAGTGGAAGGTCAGCAAGATCACCGAGGTGGTGCCGTTCACCAACCTCTCGTCGTACGACGAGATCGGCGACAAGACGCTGACCGGGATCACCGCGTTCGCGCAGCTGGCCGACGACGTCCGGGCGATGTGCAACTACGTCCCCGACAACACGTTCATCCCGGGCTTCTACATGGACGTTCCCGGCGTGGACACCACCGCCGATCAGCTCAAGGCGATCCACGACCCGGCCGTCGACATCGGCACGCTTCCTGAAGACGTCTTCAAGACCCAGCCGTTCCAGGTCACCGCGTCCCTGCTCAACCCGTGGGGCGGCGAGCTGATCCCGAACGCACTGCCGCGGGTCACCGTTGACGCACCCGAGGCCGTGGTCGACGGTGACGTCACCGCGACCGCCGCCGTGACCGACGGGGAAAGCATCACCTTCAACGCGAACGCCGAGGGGAACCTCGTCGGCTGGTGGGGTCCGCAGGCCGAGTTCCCGGTGGAACCTGGCTACAACGTCTCCACGACGTTCA
>JBQCEF010000441.1:0-4448 GCA_051960495.1 Nocardioides sp.
ACGACGCGGTGCTCGTCACGCGCCAGGGCCTCGACACCGCGGGTCAGCAGTGCCGCCGGAGGGCCGCCGTGCTGTGCCTGCGGACCCCACGGACCGGCCGTGCTCGGCTGGGAGACGAAGCGGTCGGAACCCTCGCGGAGATAGAAGCCGGTCACGCCGGACATCATGCCTACAAGGGGATTCGGAGCCCCGCCCGACCCCGCTCCGGACTCGATTTCATGTTCCACCGGGGGCGTGTGTATTCTTTCTCGTCGCTTGCCCCTTTAGCTCAGTCGGCAGAGCGTCTCCATGGTAAGGAGAAGGTCTACGGTTCGATTCCGTAAAGGGGCTCTGGGTAGGGAAACCGCCGCAACCACATGGTTTCGGCGGGCTCCCCGTCCCGGGCGGCGGGGTAGCTCAGGTGGTTAGAGCACACGGCTCATAATCGTGGTGTCGCGGGTTCGAGTCCCGCCCCCGCTACTCACAGCACGACCAGCACCAGCTCAGCCGCTCCGGTCTTGCGCGACCGGGCACACTGAGAGCAGCACCAACCGGCAGTACTCACGACCAAGAAGAGGCACCCCGTGGCCAGCAAGAGCTCTGACGTCCGCCCCAAGATCACCTTGGCCTGCGTTGAATGCAAGGAACGCAACTACATCACCAAGAAGAACCGGCGGAACGACCCCGACCGCATGGAGCTGGCGAAGTTCTGCCCGCGCTGCCGCAAGCACACGCAGCACCGCGAGACCCGCTGAGCTCGCACCCCAGGCTTCTCGAGGAGGAGCGGCACCCGGTCCCGGGCGCCGCTCCTTCTCGCATTCCACCCCTGCTAGCGTCGCGCCATGGCTGTTGAGGCGTCCCTGGCCGGCCGGAGCTTCCCGCCGACCGAGCCCTACCAGGTGTCCGAGGAGCGACTCGTCGAGTTCGCCCGGGCCACCGGCTCGACGTACGACGGGCGCCACGCCCCCGCCACGTTCCCGATCGTGGTCGCGTTCCGGGCCATGACCGCGCTGATGGAGGACCCCTCCATCGGGATCGCGCTGCACCGGGTCGTGCACGGCGAGCAGCGGTTCACCTACACCCGGCCGGTGGTCGTGGGCGACGTGCTCAGTGCGGCGCTGACCGTGGACACCCTCCGCCAGATCGGGGGAGCCGACATCATCGGCACCCGCAGCGAGATCACCGACGCCGACGGGCGACCGGTGTGCACCGCCTTCGCGACGCTGGTGCACCGGGCCGAGGAGGACGCAGATGCAGACCGGTGACGTCCTCGAGGAGCAGAGCTACACCGTCACGCGGGCCGACCTGGTCCGCTACGCAGGGGCCAGCGGCGACTTCAACCCGATCCACTGGTCGGACCGCGTCGCCGGGTCGGTCGGCCTGCCCGGCGTGATCGCCCACGGCATGTTCACGATGGCGCTCGCGGCGCGCGCGCTCGACACCTGGGCCGGTGCCCCCGGCCGGGTGCGCGAGCTCGGCGCCAAGTTCACCAAGCCGGTCGTCGTGCCCGACGACGAGAACGGCGTCACCGTGATCGTGCGCGGCTCGGTCACCCAGGTCACCGAGGACGCCGCCCACGTCGCGCTCGAGGTCACCTGCAACGGCGAGTCGGTCCTCGGCCGGCCGCGGGCGGTGCTGGGTGTCTGAGCCGGCGCTGCTGGCCGACCTCACCACCCTGCGGCTCGGCGGGCCGGCGCGCACGCTGGTCGAGGCCACGACGACCGAGGAGCTCGTCGCCGCCGTCCGGGACGCCGACGCGGCCGGCGACCCGGTGCTGCTGGTGGCTGGAGGGAGCAACCTCGTCGTGGCCGACGAGGGCTTCGCGGGCACCGTGGTGCGCATCGCGACCCGCGGCGTCCGCGTCGAGGAGGACACCTGCGGCGGCGCGGTGGTCACCGTCGCCGCCGGCGAGACGTGGGACGACCTCGTCTCCCAAGCCGTGCGCAACGGCTGGATCGGGGTCGAGGCGCTCTCGGGCATCCCCGGCAGCGTCGGGGCGACCCCGGTGCAGAACGTCGGCGCCTACGGCCAGGAGGTCGCGCAGACGATCGCCTCGGTGCGCTGCTGGGACCGGCGCGAGGGCGCGGTGCGGACGTTCTTCGCGGCCGACTGCGGCTTCGGCTACCGGACCAGCCGGTTCAAGCGCGTCCCCGCTCGCTACCTCGTGCTCGAGGTGACCTTCCAGCTCCGGCTCGGCGACCTCGGCGCACCGGTGAAATACGCGGAGCTCGCCCGGGCACTGGGCGTGGAGCCGGGGGAGCGGGCGCCCGCGGCTGCGGTCCGGGAGGCCGTGCTCGGTCTGCGGCGCGGCAAGGGCATGGTGCTCGACGCGGACGACCACGACACCTGGAGCGCCGGTTCCTTCTTCACCAACCCGGTCCTGACCGCCGAGGTGGCCGGCGGGCTTCCCGAGGGCGCGCCGCGGTGGGAGCAGCCGGACGGGTCGGTGAAGACCAGCGCGGCCTGGCTGATCGAGCACGCCGGCTTCACCAAGGGGTACGGCGACGGGCGGGTCGGCCTGTCGACCAAGCACACCCTCGCCCTGACCAACCGCGGGGGCGCCACCACCAAGGAGCTGCTTGCGCTCGCCGCCGAGATCCGGGCCGGCGTGCTCGCGACGTTCGGCGTGCTGCTCGAGAACGAGCCGGTGCTCGTCGGCTGCTCCCTAGAGTGACTGGCCGGGGCCGCTGCTGCTGGAGCTCGTGGCTGCCACGACGAGGAAGAAGATCACGCCGAGCAGCGCCACCACGCCCAGCGCCAGCAGCGCCGTCGCGACGACCCCCATCACGTAGCCGGCCAGCGCCTGGCCGCGGCCCTCGTAGCGGCCCGGCTGCGCGTCGATCTCCTTGACCGCGCGTCGGCCCACCACCCAGGCCCACGGACCGAGCAGCAGCGGCAGGTAGCAGCTGAACCCGCCGAGCAGCGAGATGATCCCGAGCACGAGCGCCTTGGTCGCCTCGGGGTGGTCCGGAAGCCGGTACGGCGACGGCCCGGCGTAGTAGCCCGGGGGCACCGGCTGCCAGCCGGGCGGAGCGTAGCCGGGCGGCGGCCCGTAGCCGGGCGGCTGCGGGTTCGCGTCGTACGGCGGCTGCGGGCCGTCCCCGGGAGTGCTCGTCATGGGGCGCAGTCTGCCAACCACGCGTCGACGTCACGCAGCGCGGCGTCGCGCAGGTCGTCGGGCGCACGCGATGCTCGTAGCGACATCCTGGCCAGCTCCGCGAGCGCGGCGTCGGTGAGCCCGTGGGCGGCGCGCATCGTGGCGTACTGCCCGGCCAGCCGCGAGCCGAACAGCAGCGGGTCGTCGGCCCCCAGCGCGACGGTGGCGCCGGCCTCCAGCAGCGTGGGGACCGGCACCGAGGTGAGGTCGGTGTAGACGCCCAGCGCCACGTTGGACACCGGGCAGACCTCGAGCGCGACGCCCTGCGCCACCACCCGGTCGAGCAGCGCCGGGTCCTCCGCGACGCGCACGCCGTGGCCGAGCCGGTCGGCGTGCAGCTCGTCGAGGCACGCCCGCACGCTGTTCGGGCCCAGGAGCTCGCCCCCGTGCGGGGCCAGCATCAGACCGGCCCGCTCGGCGATCGCGAACGCCGCGGCGAACTCGCTGGTCGTGCCGCGCCGCTCGTCGTTGGACAGGCCGAAGCCGACCACCCCGCGACCGGCGTACTGCGCGGCCAGCCGGGCCAGGGTGCGCGCGTCCAGCGGGTGCCGCGTGCGGTTGGCCGCGATGACCACCGCCATGCCCAGGCCGGTGCTGCGCTCGGCGTCGCGCACCGCGTCGAGCACCAGGTCGGTGAAGGCGGTGATGCCGCCGAACCGGCTCGCGTAGCCGCTCGGATCGACCTGGATCTCCAGCCAGCGCCCGCCGTCGGCGACGTCGTCCTCCGCGGCCTCGCGCACCAGCCGGCGTACGTCGTCCTCCGTCCGCAGCACCGACCGCGCCACGTCGTAGAGCCGCTGGAACCGGAACCAGCCCTTCTCGTCCGCCGCGGAGAGCCGGGGCGGCCAGTCCTCGACCAGCGCGTCCGGGAGCACGATGCCGTCGCGCTCGGCGAGCTCGAGCAGCGTGGCGTGCCGCATCGAGCCGGTGAAGTGCAGGTGCAGGTGAGCCTTGGGCAGCGCCGTCAGCGACCGCCCGACCCCCGTGTCGGCCGTCATCCTCGCGGTGCCCCGGGCCTCAGGCCAGCAGCTTCTGCACCCGGGAGATCCCCTCGACCAGGTCGTCGTCACCGAGGGCGTAGGAGAACCGCAGGTAGCCGGGGGAGCCGAACGCCTCACCGGGCACCGCGGCCACCTCCGCCTTGTCCAGCAGCAGCTCGGCGAGCTCGGCGGAGCTCGTCGGGATCACCCCGTCGATCTCGCGGCCGAGCAGACCCTTCACCGAGGGGTAGGCGTAGAACGCGCCCTTCGGCTCCGGGCAGACCACGCCGTCGATCTCGTTGAGCATGGACACGATCGTGCGGCGCCGGCGG
>JBQCEF010000442.1:0-7807 GCA_051960495.1 Nocardioides sp.
ACCTGCTCGGCATCGGCCCCGCCGACCTGGCAGTCTCCTAGGGATCGCGGAGTTCACCCAAGCTAGGGCTCGCGCTCGAGCCAGCCGCGGAACGCCTCGAGGTTCTTCGTCGACTCGCCGCGGGAGAGCCGCCACTCCCACTCCTTGCGGATGGACGTGGCGAAGCCGAGCTCGAGGATCGTGTTGAACGACTCGTCGGCGTAGGTCAGCACCGCCCCGAGCAGCCGGTCGAGCTCGTCGGGCGTGACCGAGCTGAGCGGGACCCGGCCGTCGAGGTAGATGTCACCGGTGTGGTCGACGGCGAAGGCCACGCCGAACAGCTTCAGGTTGCGCTCGAGCAACCAGCGGTAGACCCGTTCGTGGTTCTCGTCGGGGTGGCGCGCGACGAACGCGTGGACGCCGAGCGCGTGGTTGCCGACGTCGAGACGGAGCGGGGTCTGCAGCTTCTTCTCGCCGGGCAGCGTCACGCTGAACACCCCGCCGGGCAGCTCCTTCCACTCCAGGTCGCCGTCGGCGAGGTAGGAGCGGACGACGTCGAGCGCGCGCTGCTGCTCGGTCGGGCCTTGCGAGGGAGGGCTCATGCCGGCAACTGTGCCAGGTCCTCGCGCATCGCCCGCGCCGCCTGTCGGTAGACCTCGACGGTGCGCTCGGCGGTGCGGTCCCAGGTGAACTCGGCGGCCTGGAGCACGGCGCCGCGCGACAGATCCGCGCGCAGGGAGGGCTGGTCGACGATCTTCGCCATCGCCGCGGCGTAGTCGGCGGGGTCGTGTCCCTCGACGAGGAAGCCGGACACGCCGTCGCGGACCACCGTGGTGAGGCCGCCGACCGCGGCGGCCACGACCGGGGTCCCCGCGGCCTGCGCCTCCACCGCGACCAAGCCGAAGGACTCGTTGTACGACGGGACGCACACCAACGTGGCCGCGGCGTACCAGTCGGCCAGCTCCGACTGCGCGACCGGCGGGACGAACCGGACCACGTCGGCGATGCCCAGCGAGGACGCGAGCTGCGCGACGGACTCGGGGTGCTCGAGACCGGATCCGGACGGGCCGCCCACGATCGGGACGACCAGGCGGTCGCGCAGGGCGGGGTCGCGCTCGAGCAGCAGCGAGACCGCGTGCAGCAACACGTCGGGTGCCTTCAACGGCTGGATCCGTCCGGCGAACATCAGCACCACCGCGTCGGGTTGGATGCCGAGCCGCGAACGGGCCGCCGGGGTGCGGCCGAAGACCGCGAGGTCGACGCCCGGGTGCACGACCTCGACGCGGCCGGGGTCGGCGTCGTAGAGGTTGATCAGCTGCTTGGCCTCGATGTCGGTGTTGGCGATCAGCATGTCGGCCGCCTCGACGACCTGCTCCTCCCCGATCACCCGGCTGTCCGGCTCGGGGGTGTCCCCGGCGGCAAGCAGCTCGTTCTTGACCTTGGCCATCGTGTGCATCGAGTGCACCAGCGGCACGCCCCAGCGGTCGCGGACCAGTGCGCCGACCTGCCCGGAGAGCCAGGAGTGGGAGTGGATGAGGTCGTACCAGCCGAGGTCGTGCCGCGCCTCGGCACGGAGCACCTCGCGCGCGAACACGCACATCTGGCCGGGGAGCTCGCCCTTGCTCAGCCCCTCGAACGGCCCGGCGTGGACGTGGTGGACCGTCACCCCGTCGTACGCCTGCACCGTGGGCGGCAGCGCCGAGGAGGTCGCGCGCGTGTAGATCTCGACCGCGATGTTGCGCGCCGCCAGCCGCTTGGACACCTCGACCACGTAGACGTTCATGCCGCCCGCGTCACCGGTCCCGGGCTCGTCGAGCGGGGACGTGTGCAGGCTGATCATGGCGACCCGGCCGTGCAGGGGGCGCTTGGGCGGGGCGGCGTGGGGCGAGACGGTCACGTGGCTGGTTTACCTCCGACAAGGTTGAACCTTCGTCCATCGGTCCGTATTCCCCGCGGACACCCCCGCCAACCCCGGACGTCCAGGCACCGGACGGCGGCGGTCCAGCGAGACCCCTCGCGGGAATTGGTCCGATATGCCATCGTGGGTCGGCAGCCGGGAGCCTTGGGAGGGGCCGATGCCTGACTTCGACGAACGCCTGGCCGCGGCGAGACGCGGCGACGAGGCGGCCTTCACGCACCTGTTCCGGTCGGTCCAGCCCGCGCTGCTGCGCTACCTCACCACGCTGGGCGGGCCGTTGGCCGAGGACGCCGCGGCCGAGACCTGGGTCAGCGTGGTGCGGGGCCTGCCGAGGTTCAGCGGCGACGAGGCCGGGTGGCGCGCCTGGGTGTTCACGATCGGTCACTCCCGGCTGCGCGACGCGCAGCGCAAGGCCGGCCGGACACCTCTGCCGGTCGACGCCGCGGCGGAGCTCGAGTCCGAGCCCGGCAGCGCCGACGTGCCCGCCCAGGTCGAGGAGATCATCACCACCGAGGCGGCACTGGCGCTGGTCGCGCGGCTGCCCCGGACCGAGGCGGAGGTGGTGCTGCTGCGGTACGTCGCCGGGCTGGACGTGGCCGCCACGGCACAGGTCCTGGACAAGAAGCCGGGCACGGTCCGGGTCGCTGCACACCGCGGCCTCGCCCGCCTGACCGAGCTGCTCGGACCGGTCCAGACCGGCGGTGTAACGCGATCGGAGTCCGCAGCGGTGACGGAGATGACATGGTGAACCAGAGCCCCCGCGAGCACAGCTCCGCCCCCGACGAGCGCCTCGACGCCCTTTCGGACGCGCGCCCCGACGGTGCCGTGGCGAGGCTCCTCGACGCCGCCGCCGCACCGGTCGAGGCCGGTCCGCAGCCCGGCGAGGAGCAGGCCCTGGCCGCCTTCCGTGCATCCCACCGCACCAGGAGGATCCCGATGTTCTCGCACCCCACCCGCGCCAAGGCCGCCGTCGCGGCGACGATCGGGGCCGGCACGCTGCTGTTCGCCGGCGTCGGCGGCGCCGCTGCCGGCGTGCTGCCCGACCCGGCCCAGGACACCGCGAGCACGGTGCTCGGCGGTCTCGGCTTCGACGTCCCCCGTGCCGACGAGCACGCCGGCGACCACCCGGCCCAGCGCGGCGCCGAGGAGGACGGCGACGAGACCGAGGACGCGACCGACGACAGCACGGCCGAGACCGACCTGGTGTACCCGGTCGCGACCGTGGACACCGAGGACGCCGACGCGACCGGTGACCCGGCCGACCCCGAGGCCAACGACCACGGCCAGGCGGTCTCCGGCCTCGCGCAGGACGACACCCTGACCGGTGCCGACAAGGGCGCAGCCGTCTCCGAGCTCGCGTCGGGCGGCAAGAGCAAGGCCGCCGAGGACCACGGCAAGCCGGAGCAGCCCGGCAGCCAGGCCGACTCGCACAAGCCCGCCGCGGGTGACGACTCCACCGACGAGCAGGGCGACGCCGACGAGCAGGACTCCACCGACGAGCAGGGCGACGACAGCTCCGACCACCAGGCCGACGGCTCCTCGACGGCCCACGAGAAGAGCGGCGGCCACAGCGACGCCGGCTCCCAGCATGCCCGTCCGTAACCCCTGACGCGGACGCAGGTCCGGGGCCCGCAGCACGCTGCTGCGGGCCCCGAGCCGTCTCCGGCCGCGGGCCGGCTGCCTATCCTCGACGGATGGGACGCATCCGGGTCGGCATCTCGGGATGGACCTACGCCGGCTGGCGTGGGGACTTCTACCCCCGCGGGCTCGTGCAGCGCCGTGAGCTGGAGTACGCCGCGGAGCGGATGACCAGCATCGAGATCAACGGGTCCTTCTACTCCCTGCAGCGGCCCTCGTCGTACGCCTCGTGGCGCGAGCAGACCCCGGACGACTTCGTGTTCGCCGTCAAGGGCGGCCGCTTCATCACCCACATGAAGAAGCTCGCGGGCGTGGAGACCGCGCTCGCCAACTTCTTCGCCTCCGGCGTGCTGGCGCTCGAGGAGAAGACCGGACCGTTCCTGTGGCAGCTGCCCCCGAACCTCGGCTTCGACGCCGAGCGGCTCGCCGGCTTCTTCGCGCAGCTCCCGCGTACGACGAAGGCCGCGGCCCGCCTCGCCGAGGGGCACGACGCCAAGGTCCCCGAGGACCGGGCGCTGACCACCGCGGCGGTCGACCTGCCGCTGCGCCACGCGCTCGAGGTCCGCCACGCCAGCTTCACCGGACCCGAGACCGCGGCGGTGCTCAGGGAGCACGACATCGCGCTGGTCGTGGCCGACACCGCGGGCCGCTGGCCGTTCCTGGAGGAGGTCACCTCCGACCACATGTACGTCCGGCTGCACGGTGACCGCGAGCTCTACGCCAGCGGCTACTCCCCCGCCGCCCTCGACCGGTGGGCCGAGCGCTGCCTGCGCTGGGCCGGCTCCGGACAGGACGTCTTCGTCTACTTCGACAACGACGCGAAGGGCTTCGCGCCGCACGACGCGCTCGCGCTGATCGACCGCGTCGGCCGCTGACCACGGCGACCGGTCACCACCGGCGCCCGTCGGCGACAAAAAACATGCGTCCGCGCAACAGAATCGCGCATTACGAGACCGCTCCCGGGGTACGGACAAGCTATGCGAGCCATCGGCGCGGTCACGGTTGCCGTCGTACTTCTGCTGGCACTCGGCGGGTGCGGCGGCGACGTACGACGCCAGCAGGCGGAGTCCGTCTCCGCCGCGTTCCACCGTTCCTACGAGGAGCAGGACGCGACCGCCGCGTGCGCCGTCCTGGCACCGCCGGCCAAGAGCGCCGTGGAGGAGTCCGTCGGCAAGCCGTGCGACGCGGCGCTGCTCTCCGAGGAGCTGCCCAGCGTCGGCAAGCCGGACCGGGTCGAGGTGTTCGGCACCGAGGCCCAGGTGCGCTACGACGGGGAGACCACCTTCCTCGCGCGCTACCGGGGCGGCTGGAAGGTGGTGGCCGCGGGCTGCTCCTACCGGCCGCACGAGCCCTACGACTGCACGATCTCGGGAGGCTGAGCTCGATGAAGCTGATGTTCTTCACCTACCTGGGCGTCATCTGCCTGGGCTTCGTCTACTTCTTCACGATGGCGGCCCGGCATGCCTGACCCGCGGCGCGCGCGGCGCTTCTTCCGCGACAACGGGCTGAGCCTCGGCGCCGGTGCGCTGTTCCTCGCCTGTCTGGTGGCCCAGGCGTTCGCGGGCTGGCACGCGTTCAACAACGAGCAGCACGCGGCCGGGCTGGGCACCGTGACGCTGGGCCAGTACCTCGGCTCGGCCAGCTTCGCCGTCGACGTGGCGGAGAACTGGCAGAGCGAGTACCTGCAGTTCCTGGTCTTCATCTTGATGACCATCTGGCTGGTCCAGCGCGGCTCGCCGGAGTCCAAGGAGCTCGACAAGACCGGTCCGGAGTCCGACGAGGAGCAGAAGGTCGGCTGGCACGCGGATCCCGACTCACCGACCTGGGCGAAGGCCGGCGGGTGGCGCACCTGGGCCTACTCGTGGTCGTTGTTCGCGGTGATGGCCACGATCTTCGTCGGGTCGTGGCTCGCACAGCTCGTCGCGGGCTGGGCGTCGTACAACGAGACGAGGCTGGAGCGGCTGCAGGACCCGCTCACTGTCGCCGGCTACTTCATGGACGCGGACTTCTGGTCACGCACGCTGCAGAACTGGCAGTCGGAGTTCCTCGCGGTCGGCTCGATGGCGATCTTCACCGTCTACCTGCGGCAGCGGGGCTCGTCGCAGAGCAAGCCGGTCGGCGCGCCGCACGACGCCACGGCCGTGGAAGGCTGATCCGGCTCGCCAGCTGCCAGAACGCCACGCCGCCGGCCAGCGACAGCACCGTCGCGAGCAGCGGGTAGCGGTCCTCGAGGTGCGGGTAGATCTGCCAGTGCACGAGGTAGATGTAGAGCGACGCGGCGGCGAGGACCCCGGACGTGCGGGCCAGCCAGGCGGGCACGCGGACGGCGCGCAGCCACACCAGCAGCAGCATCCCGGCGACCACGATCGCCTCCCGCGCCGGCTCGCCGAAGAAGCCCGGCACGCTCAGCAGCACCAGCGCCGAGACGAGTCCGCGCTGCCACGTCCGCGTCGCCTTGACCGCCGCCCAGCCGAGGGCGAACAGCCAGAACACCACGCTCGCGCGGTGGATCTCGTCGCCCGGGGCCAGCTCGACCAGGTCGTAGCGGGTCAGCAGCCCGAGACCGGCGAGCGCGACGGGCAGCCAGAACGACCAGCGTCGCTCGAGCCGGTCGACCCAGGGCACCGCCATCGCGACGGTGAGGACCAGCAGGATCGCGACGAGCGCCTCGATGAACCAGTACCACCACTGCGGCTCGGCCCAGCTCGCCGGCCCGAGGACCGCGTTGAGCAGCAGCACGTTGGTCCAGCCGACCTGGTGGGTCGTGACGGCGACGGCCCCCAGCCAGAGCACCGAGGGCGCGACGACCCGGGTGAGGCTCGTGAGGAGGTGCCGGACCCGGTCCCGGCGGGGCGCCTGCGTGAGGTGGAAGCGGCCGAAGTTGAATCCCGCGACCCCGAGCAGCACGTGCGCGCCGCCGACCAGCGTGAACAGGTTGGCGTGTGAGCCGACGATCATCACGATCGCCAGCGCACGGAGCAGGACGTTTGCCTCCAGCGTGCGGCCGCGGCGCGAGGTTGCCGGCACGAGGGCGCCGGCGAGGTCGCGGATCGGCGTGGTGTGCCAGCCGGCGGGCAGCGTGCCGAGCACCTCCTCGAGCCGGACCGACATCTCCACGTAGGACAGCGAGTCGCCCTCGAGGGAGACGAACGTGTCCCGCTCGGTCGCGTGGGGGCGGTCCAGCACCTCGGCGAACGCCGCCCGGACCTGCTCGACCCGGACCGCCGCCGCCCGCCCGGGCTCCTCGTCGAGCGGGCAAGTTCCGTCCGTCGAGGGGCCATTCTCCGTCCGTCGAGTGCGCAGGTTCCGTCCGTCGAGACGGCGCGTCTCGGCCTGCGCCCGGGCCACGATCGCGCGGTAGTCCGGCTTCCCCGACGGCAGCCGCGGCAGGTCGGTCAGCGCCAGCACCTGCACCGCCCGCGGCGGCAGCCCGACGTGCTCCTTGGCCGCGGACCGGAGCGCATCCGGGTCGACCGGGCGGGCCGAGGCGTCGACGGCGACCACGAGGCGTTCCCCGCCGTCGGCGCAGCAGACCGTGTGGCCGAGGCCGGCGTACACCTGCTCGACCTGGTCGAGGTCGATGCGCAGCCCGAACACCTTCGCGAACCGGGTGCGGCGGCCGATGATCTCGTAGAGGCCGTCGGGGGTACGACGGGCGACGTCGCCGGTCCGCAAGACCTCGACGTCGCGGCCGCGAGCCAGGTCCGCCGGCGACTCGGCGTACCCGAGCATCACGTTGGGGCCCTCGTAGACCAGCTCGCCGACCTCACCCGAGGGGTGGTCGGGGCGCGACCACTCCAGGGGCAGCTCGGGCAGCGGCTGCAGCGAGAACGAGCCGCCGGGCACCGGGACGCCGATCGCGGCCGGCGAGGTCGTCGCGAGGTCGGGCGGCAGGTAGGCCATCCGGGCGGTCGCCTCGGTCTGGCCGTACATGACGAACAGGTCCCAGCCGCGCTCGCGGCCGACCGCGGCGTACTCACGGACCCGGTCGGGGGCGAGCCGGCCCCCGGCCTGCGTGACGTACCGCAGATGGGGCAGATCCATCTGGTCGAAGCCGACCCGGTCGAGCAGATCGAAGGTGTAGGGGACGCCGGCGAAGCTGGTGGCGCGGTGCTGTCGGAACTGGTTCCAGAAGCAGGTGTCCACCACGGACAGGTCGGTCAGGAGCAGGCTGGCGCCGGCCAGCAGGTGGCTGTTGATCACCGACAGCCCGTAGCAGTAGTGCATCGGCAGGGTGGTCGCCGCTCGGTCGTCGGGACGGAGGTCGAGGTA
>JBQCEF010000443.1:0-5882 GCA_051960495.1 Nocardioides sp.
CCAGGCGGCGGGTGCGGAACTGCTCGACGAGCTCGTCGAGCTCCCGTGCCATCACCGACACCTGCGACTTGGACAGCCCGGTGATCCCGAGGGTCTGCACCAGCTTGTCCATCCGACGCGTCGAGACACCAAGCAGGTAGCAGGTCGCCACCACGCTGGTCAGTGCCCGCTCGGCTCGCTTGCGGCGTTCGAGCAGCCAGTCGGGATACAAGCTGCCCTGCCGGAGCTTGGGGACCGCCACATCGAGGGTGCCGACCCGGGTGTCGAGGTCGCGGTGCCGGTAGCCGTTGCGGGAGTTCACCCGCTCGCTGCTGCGTTCGCCGTAGCCGGCGCCGCACACCGCGTCGGCCTGCGCCGACAGCAGCGCGTTGACGAACGTGGTCAGCAGATCGCGCAGCAGATCAGGGCTCGCCTGGGTCAGCTGCTCGGTCAGGAACTGTGCAGGGATGCTCCTATAGATGTCAAGCAGCCCTAGGCAGTGGATCTGCCGGTCGCGCCAGCGAGCCCGGCGGCTTGGTCAGGACGCGGTACATCTCGCGGGCGATGGCGCGTTTGAGGCAGCGGATGATGTCCTTCTTCGATAGTCCTTCGGCGGTGCGTCGCTGGACGTAGGCGCGGGTCTGTTCGTCGTACCTCATCCGCGACAGCGCGACGGTGTAGAGCGCGTTGTTCGCTGCCCGGTCGTCGCCCCGGTTGAGTCGGTGCCGGTGCTGTCGCTTTCCTGAGGACGCGGGGACGGGAGCGACGCCGGCCAAGTGGGCGAAGGACGCCTCGGACCCGAGCCGGTCGGGGTTATCGCCGGCGGTGATTAGCAGTTGGGCCGCGACCTGGACGCCCACACCAGATCGCGCGAGTAGGTCGGGTGCGGCCTGGCGGGTAAGAGCGGTCAGCCCGTTGCGGAGTTCCCTGACCTCCTCGTCGAGGTATGCGTGACGGCGTGCCAGCGACCGGAGCGCCTGTTTGCAGGCGACGGCGGGATCGGCCAGGTCGGTGCCGGGTCGAAGCCGCGCGAGCGTCTTGATCATCTTGGCGGTGGGCAACTGCTTCATCTGTTCGCGCAGGTCGGCTGGTCCGTTCGCTAGGAGCGCCCGGATCTGGTTGATGCACTGGGTCCGGGCCTTGATCGCTGAGCGCTGCGCCAGCCGCAGGCACCGGATCGACTCGACGATGCCGTCGCGGGACTTCGGCGTTCCTCCGGCGCGTCCCGATGCCGCTGCCCGTGCCGCCGCGTAGGCGTCCAGCGGATCGGATTTGCCCTGCGAGCCTCGGGCGGAGCGGTCAGGCCGGTCGACCTCGACGACGGTGACGCCTGCGGCCGTCAGGACCCGCGTGAGCCCGGCTCCGTAGGAGCCGGTGCCTTCGACTCCCACCATTGCGAGTTGACCGAACCCGGCCAGCCACGCCGTCAACGACTCATAGCCGGCGGGCGTTGCCGGGAACTCTCCGTCAGCCAGCTCATGGCCGAGGGAGTCGACCAATGCAGCGTGGTGCGTGAGCGAGTGGGTGTCGACTCCGCCGAAGACTTTCGGGATCGCGGGGTCGTCAGTCATCGTGTTCATGTGTCGCCTTTCAGTGCCAACTACGGGGACGGCACGCGCCCGGCCGGGCGAGGCGGACAAGACAGTGATGGGGCTTCTGCTCAAGCTCCTATGAGGTCACGCCGCTCGTCCGGTCGCGTGCGCGGCATCCCCGGGCGCGGAGGTCGACGAATCCCGTGCGAAGGCAGTCGTTGACGCCCGTCGATACTTGAGTCAGACCCCCACCCGGGGATGCCGGGCTCCATTCTCACTGTCGATACTGGGGGTTACGGTCATCATCGTGTCAATGGCCAAGTTGCGGTCCGCCGCTGGTGGCCAACTAAAAGTCCCCACCCTTCGCTCGGGTTTCAGCTGTTCTTGAGTCGGGTTCCTCCCTTCGCTCGGGCCTGTCGCATGCGGTAGGAGTCGCCGTCGGTGACGACGGTGTGGCAGTGGTGCAGGAGTCGGTCGAGCATGCTGACCGCGGTGGTGTGCTCGGGCAGGAACCGTCCCCAGGACTCGAACGGCCAGTGCGATGCGATGCCGAGTGACCTGCGTTCGTAGGCGGCCGCGACGAACCGGAACAGCAGCTGGGCGCCGGTGTCGTCCAGCGGGGCGAAGCCGAGCTCGTCGACCAGCACGAGGTCGTTGCGTAGCAGGGTCTCGATGACCTTCCCGACGGAGTTGTCGGCCAGCCCGCGGTAGAGGGCTTCGACCAGCTCGGCAGCGGTGAAGTACCGCACCCGATGACCGTGCTCGACTGCGGCGATGCCCAGGGCGATGAGGGTATGGGACTTCCCTGTGCCGGCGGGTCCGATCATGCACACGTTCTCCGCGGCACGGATCCACTCCAAGGAGGAGAGGTAGTCGAACGTCGCCGGCGGGATCGAGGACGCGGCGACGTCGAACTCCTCGAGCGTCTTGGTGACCGGAAAGGCCGCATGCCGCATCCGGGTGCGGACGTTGGAGGCGTCCCTGGATGCGATCTCGGCCTCGACCAGGGTGCGCAGGAACTCCTCGGGCTTCCACCGCTGCGTCTTCGCGGTGACCAGCAGCTCGGGCGCCAGCCGGCGCATCGCGGCCATCTTCAAACGCTTCAAGCCCTCGTTCAGATCGGCTGGCAGCGGCGGCGGGGTCGTGGCGGTCACGACACCTCACCCCCATACGTGGCGTCGATGCGGTAGGCGTCCAGCGGCCTGGTCGGGACCGTGGGCAGGGTCATCACCAGCGCCTGTCCCGCGGCGGTCGGCTTCGGGGCGTGGCCGTTGGTGGCCAGGATCGACCGGACGTCGTCGGCACGCCACCGTCCGAACGCGACGGCCCGCTCGAGTGCTGCGGTCAGGACGTTGTGGCCGTGGGCAGCACCCAGGGTGAGCAGGACACCGATCTCGGTGTTGAGCTTGGTGACGCCCGCGGCGGCGGCACCGACCAGGAACTGCTCCGCGACCGGGCCCAGAGCGAGGAACTCCCGCTCGGCCACCGTGCGCGCACGCGCACCGCGGCGCGGCGTGTCGGGACGTGGCCTGTCGTAATGGGCGTCGACGATGCTGGTCTCACCCGGCGCGACCAGCGCATGCTCGGCGTGAACCTCGCCGGTCACCGGCTCGATCACCCGCAGCACCCGGTCCCGCTCGTCCACGACGACGGTGACGGTGGCGCCGATCAGCGCGTTTGGCACCGAGTAGCGCGCCGAGCCGAACCGGATGCAGGACAGCTTGTCGACCTTCCTGGTGATCGGCTTCGGCCCGACCTCCAGCCGCAGCGACGGCAACTCACCGAGCAGCTCCCGCTCCGACTCCAGCCGCTCGGCCGGGATCGCACAGATCTCGCTGTGACGGTCGCTGTTGACCTCGCCGCACCACGCCTGCGCGCGGGCGTTGAGCCCAGCCAGGCCCTCGGCCCACGGGTCCTCGTCGAGCTCGAGCGGGACCAGCAGGTCGTCCTTGGCGTAGCCGACCAGGTTCTCCACGATCCCCTTGGACTCCGGGTCGCTCGCGTGGCAGAAGTCGGGCCGGAACCGGTAGTGCGTCGCGAACCGGACGTAGTCCGGCGCCGGCACGACGACGTTCGCCACCACGCCACCCTTCAGGCAGCCCATCCGATCGGCGAGCACGACCCTCGGGACGCCGCCGAGGACCTCGAAGCACTCGGCCAACATGCCCAGGGTGGTGGCCTGCTGCTCATCGGCAGCCAACCGCACGAACCGGAACCGTGACCACGCGAGGACGGCGCAGAACACGTGGACCTTCCGTCCGGCGACGACCTCCTCGCCCCAGTCGATCGCGAGGACCTCACCGGGCGACCACACCGCCGGACGCCGGCCACCGGCACGCGCCTGACCAAGTCGCCACTCCCGCTTCACGGCCGCGACCAGCCGCCGGAAGTTGCGGTCCGACCCCGTGTAGCCAGCCGCACGCGCCATCGGCAGCAGCCGCTTCGCGCTGATCTTCCCCGCGGTCTTCTTCACGCTCTCCGCGACCAGGTCGGCGACCTCGTCGTAGTTCCTCGCCCGCGGCACCGGCTCCGGGAGCCGTCCGCCCTGGCTGATCAGCTCGTGCGCGGCGATGATCCGCTTCACCGTCTTGTGGGTCGTGCCGCAGATCTCTGCGGCCCCTCGGTAGGTGCCTACGTCTCGGTAGGCGGCAATCACGTCCATTCGTTCCTTCGCGTTCTTCAATGGAAGCCCCTGCGTGGTGATCGGTGACTGGTTGGCACCGCCACCGCCACCAGGCAGGGCCTCACCGTCGGCTACGACACGACGCGAAAGGTGGGGACTTCTATCTGGCCACCAGCGGGGACCTTGACCTGGCCACCAGCGGGGACTTTTTCATGGCCACGGACATCATCGTGTCCTTCTTCGAGTCGGTTGTAGGAGATCACTCGAAGGATCACGCGGTGGCCGTCACTGCTTCTACAGCGCGACGCTCACCGGGAGCGATATACCACTCTGCTGGACGTCACTCAGGCGGGTGGCGCGACGCAGGGCGTCTGCCGCGTAGTTCGCGGCCTAATGTCAACGACGGTCGAAGACTGACCCCTTTCCGACGGGCGGGTTCTATGTCACGTCGCAACACTCTCTGCTAAAGGAAAGGCATGGAGTTGGCGAGGCGAGGGCGTAAGCCGCGATCGGGGGATATAGACGACTGATCCTGGCCGGGGTCGGCACGGTCGAGGCCTGCACGTCAGTTGGGATCGGTCGAAAGACCGGCTATCGGTGGCGGGCCGAACGCGGCAGTCTTCCCCCCGCTCAGGCGCGTTGATCGTGACCGGCCCGGCCGCTATCTGACGCCTTTGCAGCGGCAGCGGATCGCAACATTGCGACGGCAGGAGCACTCGATCCGGGAGGTCGCCCGCCGGCTCGGCCGGTCGCCAGCCACGATCATCCGTGAGCTGCGCCGCAACACCGCAGCCTATGACATCGGTGGTTATGGCGGCGACCTCGCGCACCACCGTGCCCGCGAACGGCTTGAGCGTCCACGCGGTGGCCGGCTGGCGTCTGAGCCCGGTCGCCGGGAGGGAATTCAATCCAGGCTCGAACTGGAGTGGAGTCCCTAGCGGACCGGGCACCTCGCAGCTTGCTGATCCCGGGTGTTGCTGGGCTCCCGCCTCACGTGGCCGGAACGGCTCGAGCCTGCCCTGTGAGCCGTTTTGCGGGGTGATGTGGCTTCGCGCTAACGCTCGGTCGGGTCGGTCGCCCGGCCCGGACGTCGCGCGTCCGGGGCGCCGAGGCGGGCGGCGTCGGCGGTCAGGTCGTCGGGCTGGGCCTGGGACTCGATCTCGGCCTCGACGCGCTTGCGGTAGTGGTCGATCTCACGGGTGACCTGGTCGTCGTCCCAGCCGAGGACCGGAGCAACCAGCGCGGCGATCTCGTCGGCTGCTGCGACGCCGCGGTCCTCGGTCTCGATGGAGATGCGCGTCCGTCGGGTCAGGATGTCGTCGAGGTGGAGCGCGCCCTCGGACGCCGCGGCGTAGTAGGCCTCGGCCCGGAGGTAGCCCGGTGCGCCGGCCAGCGGCTCGCCGAGCCCCGGGTCGCCGGCGGCGAGGTCGAGCACCTCGTGCACGAGGGAGCCGTAACGGCGCAGCAGGTGCTCGATGCGTGCGACCGTGAGCCCCGAGGTGGCGGCCAGCCGCCGGCGCTGGTGCCACAGCGCTTGGAAGCCCTCGGCGCCGACCAGCGGCACCGTGTCGGTGCACGAGGGCGGCACCTCGTCCGGCAGGTGGTCGGCGGCGGCGTCGACCGCGTCCTTGGCCATGACCCGGTACGTCGTGTACTTCCCTCCGGCGACCATCACCAGGCCGTCGACCGGGCGGACCACGGCGTGCTCGCGGGAGAGCCGGCTGGTGTCGTCGGACTCTCCGGACAGC
>JBQCEF010000444.1:0-3803 GCA_051960495.1 Nocardioides sp.
CCCGCTCCACGGCGCCCAGCCGCGTTCCCGACCCGAACGTGGCGGCAGCGGCCCGCATCGCGAGGGCCTCGGGCTTGGGGACGCCCGAGCGGTGGGCGTCGACGACCTGCGCGCGCTGGTCGACCAGCACGGAGGGGATGTCGATGCGGACGGGGCATGCCTCGAAGCACGCGCCGCACAACGTGGAGGCGTAGGGCAGCGAGTCGGTCTGCTCGTCCACGCCGACCCCGCGCAGCAGCGGGTTGAGGATCGCGCCGATCGGCCCGGGATAGACCGAGCCGTAGGCGTGCCCGCCGGTGCGCTCGTAGACCGGGCACACGTTGAGGCACGCCGAGCACCGGATGCAGCGCAGCGCCTGGCGCCCGACCTCGTCGGCCAGCGCGCGGGTCCGCCCGTTGTCGAGCAGCACGACGTGGACCTCCTGCGGGCCGTCGCCGGGGGTCACGCCGGACCAGGTCGAGGTGTAGGGGTTCATCCGCTCCCCGGTCGACGACCGCGGCAGCAACTCGAGGAACACGTCGAGGTCCGCCCAGGTCGGCACCACCTTCTCGATGCCGACGACCGAGACCAGCACCTCCGGCAGCGTCAGGCACATCCGGCCGTTGCCCTCGGACTCGACGACGACCAGCGTGCCGGTCTCGGCGACCGCGAAGTTGGCCCCCGAGACCGCCATCCGCGCGCGCAGGAACTTCTCGCGCAGGTGCAGCCTCGCCGCCTCCGCGAGCCGGGCCGGGTCGTCGGTGAGGTCCTCGGGCGCTGCTCGGCCCGCCGCACCCATCCGGGAGGCGAAGATCTCCCGGATCTCGGCCCGGTTGCGGTGGATCGCCGGCACCAGGATGTGCGACGGCCGGTCGTCGCTGAGCTGCACGATGAGCTCGGCAAGGTCGGTCTCCCACGCCGCGATCCCCTGCGCTGCAAGGGATTCGTTGAGACCGATCTCCTGGGTGACCATCGACTTGACCTTGACGACCTCGTCGACGCCGTGCTTACGGGCGACCGACGCGACGACCGCGCAGGCCTCCTCGGCGTCACGCGCCCAGTGCACGGTGGCGCCGCGTTCGGTCAGCGCGGCCTCGAGCGCGAGCAGGTGCTCGTCGAGGTGCAGCAGCGTGTTGTCCTTGATCGCCGCACCGGCCAGCCGGAGCTCCTCCCAGTCGTCGACCTCGCCGACGACCGCGGCGCGCTTGGCGCGGATCGTCTGGGTGGCGTGGGCGAGGTTGGCGCGCAGCTGGGTGTCGGCCAGCGCCGCCCGCGCCGCGCTCGGGAACGCCGGCATCCCGACGAACGTGCCGGTCACGACGCGCCCTGGTCTCGAGACGCTCGCTGCGCTCGCCCCTCGACCACCGGCGCACCCTCGGTCGCGGCCAGTACCTCGGCCAGGTGCATCACCCGCACGCCGGCCCGCTGCCGCGACAGCATGCCGCCGATGTGCATCAGGCACGACGAGTCGCCGGCCACCAGCACCTCCGCCCCGGACTCGACGACGTGCCGGGCCTTATCCGCGCCCATCGCCACCGACGTGTCCGTGTTCTTCACCGCGAACGTGCCGCCGAACCCGCAGCACGACTCCGCCTCCGGCAGCTCGACGAGCCGGATCCCGCGCACCTCGCGCAGCAGCGACAGCGGCCGGTCCCCCACGCCGAGCATGCGCAACGAGTGGCAGGTCGGGTGATAGGTGACCGTGTGCGGGTACGACGCTCCCACGTCGGTCATGCCGAGCACGTCGACGAGGAACTCGGTCAGCTCGAGCACCCGCGGCGACACCTCGGCCACCGCCGCCTCGAGCGACGCCGACCCGGACCGCCGCGCCACCAGCGCGTGCTGGTGCCGCGCGGAACCGGCGCACGACCCCGACGGCGTGACCACGTAGTCGTAACCGGCGAAGGCCGAGACGAAGTTCCGCACCAGCGGCACCGCCTCGTCGAGGTAGCCGGTGTTGACCATCGGCTGGCCGCAGCAGGTCTGCGCCTCGGGGAAGTCGACATCCACACCGAGCCGGCGCAGCAGCGTCACGACGGCCTGCCCCGCGGCGGGGAACATCGCGTCGTTGATGCACGTCACCATCAGCGCCACCCGCATGCCATCACCCTCGCACAGCAGGGATGAGGTTCAGCCACCGAAACCGAGGAACACCAGGAGTCGTCTCTCGAACTCGACCAACGCCGTCGCCTCGAGCCGGCCGATGACCGTGCTCGCGTTGGTTCTGCGGACCGTGGTGATCTTGTCGACCATCAGGTAGCTGTCCTCGTCGAGGCCGTTCTCGTCGTCCGCGACGACGGGCACTCGAATTAGCGGTGCGTCTACGTCGGTCCTGGTGAACGGGCAGACGGTCACCGAGTCCGTCGCGTCGAACCGGTCGTCCTGGACGACGAGGGCCGGCCGCGGCTTGCTCGCGTACACACCGCCGGCGACGGTGACGATGTCCCCGCGCCTCATTCGTCCCAGTCGTCTGAGACGGCCTCGACGAAGTCCATGTCGTCATGCGCGCGGTCGGCGGCCGCGACGAGGGCTGACTGGCGGTGAGCCTCGGCGGCAAAGGCTGGGGAGCGCACATCGGGTACCCAGATCTGGACAGGCCGCAAGCCCTGGGCTCGCATGCGTGCCCGGTATGCGCTCACCCGCTCCCGTACGGCCACATCGCCATGTTACATGTAACGTGCCGAGGAAGAAAGACCATGGGCCGTGGCGGCGAACCCGGGCACAGCGCAGGCGCCGGGCGGCCGGCCGGGACTGACGCAGTACGACGCCCTCGCCGCCCGGCCCGTCGTGGTTAGGCTGGCCGCACTCCCACAGCTGAGGAACCGCCATGGACGCACCGCTCATCGACACGGCCCGCCGGCAGACGCTCGGCGACCTCCCGCACCGCACCGCCCAGCGGTTCCCCGACAAGCTCGCCCTCGTGGACGGCGACACCCGGATCACGTTCGCCGAGCTCGACGCGGTGGTCGACCGCACCGCGGCCGGGATCGCCGCCGCCGGACTGTCCAAGGGCGACCGGCTCGCGCTGCTGTCCCACAACTGCTGGGAGTTCGCAGTCCTCAACTACGCGACGGCGCGGCTCGGCGTGGTCCTGGTCCCGATCAACTTCATGCTCGGCCCGGTCGAGATCGCCTTCATCCTCGACCACAGCGGCGCGACCGGGTTCGTCGCCGAGGCGGCCCTGGTCGACACCGCCCAGAAGGCGATCGACGCGGCCGGCGGGTCGACGATCCACACCCGTGCCGTGATCCGCCCCGGTGCCGAGACGGCCGACGGCTGGACCGACGTACGCGCGTGGCTCGAGCACGACGGACCGGCTCCGGAGGTCGCGGTCGACGACGAGGACCCGCTGCGACTGATGTACACCTCCGGCACCGAGTCGCGGCCCAAGGGCGCGATGCACTCGAGCCGGTCGCTGATGTGGCAGTACGTCTCGTGCATCGTCGACGGCCAGATGAGCACCGACGACGTCGAGGTGCACTCGCTGCCGCTGTACCACTGCGCGCAGCTCGACTGCTTCCTCAACGTGGACGTCTACCTCGGCGCGACCAGCATCATCCTGCCCGCGCCCGACCCGGTGCAGCTGCTCAGGACGATCGAGGCGGAGCGGGTCACCAAGCTGTTCGCGCCGCCGACGGTGTGGATCGCGCTGCTGCGCTGCCCGGACTTCGACAGCACCGACCTGTCCAGCCTCCAGAAGGGCTACTACGGCGCCTCGCCGATGCCGGTGGAGATCCTCGCCGAGATGCAGAAGCGGCTTCCGGACGTGCGGCTGTGGAACTTCTACGGGCAGACCGAGATGGCCCCGCTGGCCACGATCCTCG